>JAYVNU010000361.1:0-2567 GCA_043758345.1 Lacisediminihabitans sp. | reverse complement strand
CCGGCGATTTCGCTGCTGTGAAGAATGCGCACGACACCTTCGGCCGACTCGATGTCGTCATCAATAACGCCGGCTACGGTCAGTTCGGTGCCATCGAGGAGCTCACCGAAGACGAGTTCCGTGCGCAAATGGAGACCAACGTCTTCGGTGCCATGTGGGTCACCCAGGCCGCGCTGCCGTTCCTGCGTGAGCAGGGCAGCGGGCACATCATCCAGGTGTCGTCGATCGGCGGGATCAGCGCGTTCCCGAACATCGGCGCGTATCACGCGTCGAAGTGGGCACTCGAGGGATTCTCGCAGGCGCTTGCGCAGGAGGTCGCCGACTTCGGCATCCACGTCACCCTCGTCGAGCCCGGCGGGTTCTCGACCGACTGGGGCGGAGCATCCGCCAAGAGGTCCGATGAGAATCCGTCCTATGACGAGCTTCGCGCGAAGGCCGCCGAGATGCGCAAGTCCCGTCAGTCGGCGCAGGGCGACCCGCGGGCCAGCGCCGCCGCCCTCCTGAAGATCGTGGACTCGGATGAGCCGCCGCTCCGTATCTTCTTCGGCGACGCACCGCTCACCATTGCGAAGGCCGACTACGCCTCGCGTATCGAGACCTGGGAGAAGTGGCACGAGGTGTCGGTGGAGGCGCAGGGCTGACGCTGTCGTCCGTAGACTGGGAGCACACCGCTCGCTACACCGGAGGTACGTACTGTGAAGATCTTCGTCTACGTCATCGCAATGGCGTTCTTCGTCGGCGGAATCATCCTCATGGGATATGCCATCGGCATGAAGGAGGGCATGGCGCTGATGTTTTTCGGCGGCATCCTCTCGGTCTCGGTGGCGCTTGCGATTCCGTTCAATCTCCTCGGCGAGCAGAGCCACTAGCTGCTCGCGCGGGCTCGTCGGATGACTGAGGATCGCTACGGCGAGGACGTTCTCGCCGGCAACGCGAGGCATCCGACCCTCGCCCTCGCCCCGGATGCCGAGGCCCGGAACGGCGTCGAGGTCGAGCAGGTGGACAGCGGCTTCTACGGCGTCGTGAAGCGCGTCGAGGGCAAGCTCGTCCACCTCGAGGACTTCGACGGGATGACCCGGGTCTTCCCCCTCGGCGCCGGATTCGCGATCGACGGGTCCCCGGTGACGCTCGTCGCCGCGAAAGCGCCGCAGAGGTCGAGCGCGCGCACGGCCTCCGGGTCGTTCGCCGTCGCCGACCAGAGGGCTCGTGTCGCACTCCCCAGCCGCATCTTCGTCGAGGGTCGCCACGACGCAGAACTCGTCGAGAAGGTGTGGGGGGCCGACCTCCGGGTCGAGGGCGTCGTGGTCGAATATCTCGACGGCGTCGATGACCTCGGCGCGATGCTTGACGCGTTCGCCCCAACGGCCGGGCGACGCGTCGGGGTGTTGGTCGATCATCTCGTCACCGGATCCAAGGAGAGTCGGATTGCGGATGCCGTGGCTCGCGGACCCCACCGGCGGAGTGTGCTCGTGGTCGGGCATCCATTCGTCGATGTCTGGCAGGGCGTGAAGCCGGGTCGCCTCGGGCTCGAGACGTGGCCGGTCATCCCGCGCAATATCGATTGGAAACACGGCATCTGCGACGCTCTCGGCTGGCCGCACGGCGATCAGGCGGATGTCGCGCGCGCCTGGCAGCGTATCCTCGGACGGGTGCGCACCTACGCCGATCTCGAACCGGTGCTGCTCGCGCGGGTCGAACAGCTGATCGATTTCGTGACGGAATAGCGGAACCCGACAGGCTCGATCACCGATCACCGATCACCGGTCACCGACGAACCGGTGGTCGAGCCTGTCGAGATCTATTTCGTCGGCCCGGCGACCAGGTTGACGGTTGACGGTTGGATGATCGTCCCGAAGACGAATGAGAGCAACGAGTGCCGCAGCGCTGTCATCCGGATGTGATGACTCGTGATGCCAATATCGGAGACCCGGAAGGTCATGCCGAGCGCGAAAGCCAGGTAGGCGAAGTCGGTGTAGTGCGGCGGCTCCTTCTGGTTGAAGTCGATGCCTCCATCGGATCCGGTGCCGTAGTTAGGGGCGAGCGTAGCGAAGCGCGTAGAGAGTATGCAGCGACAGTCAGGAGAGCGCGACGCTGACGAGCGCCGGCAACACGAGCACGAAGGCGACCAAGAACACGGCCCCGACGCTGAGAATCAATACGAGCAACTCAGCCACAGCTCGCTGCGGTTCCTCGGTGGTGGCGTGGGTCTTTGTCTGCTCGGCATCCTGTCGACCGATGTCGATCTAGACCCAACTCGACTACAGCGCGGCGGCGAAACACCAACCGACGGTCGGCGCGTACGCCCACTCCCCGAATGAGGCGGTGATGATCGTCGCAATGACTCCGACGATCAGCATGACGATGAGACGGAGGGTGGTTCTACGGCGTCGCATTCCACTAGTTCTCCACCGGAGACGGCAGACTGGGGGAGTGAAACTCCGCCCGATCATCGACACCGACATCCCCACTATCGTGCGTCTCAACGATGCAGCCGCACCGGCGGTTCCGATCACGTCCGCCGAAGAGATGGGCGCGCTGCTCGCCGTGTCCGGCTTCACCTTCGCCGT
>JAYVNU010000360.1:0-2599 GCA_043758345.1 Lacisediminihabitans sp. | reverse complement strand
AGTGTCATCCAGCCGCGCCACAAGAGTGCCCACCGATTCCCACCACTCTTCACCTTTGGCACCTTCTGCTCCGGTGGTCACCCAACCCTCCGCGTGTTTCGCGACGAGGCCGAGTCCTTTCGGACCGTTGGCCGCGATGACGAACGGCACCCGCGGAGCCTGCGCGGGAACACCGACCATCCGAGCTTGGTGTGTCGTGAACCAGTCGCCCGGGTAGCTGATCGGGCCGTCGGTCTCGAACCGCAGCAGCCCGTCCAACTGTTCGACGAACTCGGCGAAGCGCGTGTGGCGCTGCCGCGGAGTCAGCTCGGGTTGGCCGAGCACGAAGGAGTCGAAGCCGGTGCCACCGGAGCCAACCCCGAGCGTGAAGCGCCCGCCCGCGATGTCGTCGAGGGTCGCGACCTCCTTCGCGAACGGAACCGGATGCCGAAAGTTCGGCGACGACACGAAGGTACCGAGTCGAATGGTCGAGGTCACCCCGGCAGCGGCGACGAGGGTCGGGATCGTCGCGCCCCACGGTTCGTCGGCGAGCGACCTCCACGAGAGATGATCGTAGGTCCACGCGTGGTCGAAGCCGAGTTGCTCGGCCTTCGACCAGAGACGGCGTGCGACGGCCCAGCGCTGCTCGGGCAGGATGACGATTCCGAAGCGCATGGTCGAAGCCTACGAGTCGGGGGCGACGGCCGCGCCATTCGACCATCCACTGTTAAACTGCAAGCACCATGGCCACGTTCGGAAACCTCACAGACCGCCTCGCCGAGACCTTCAAGAATCTCCGCGGCAAGGGAAAACTCAGCGCCGCGGATGTCGATGGCACGGTTCGCGAGATCCGTCGCGCGCTTCTCGACGCAGACGTCTCGCTCGATGTCGTCAAGGAGTTCACCGGTCGCGTGCGTGAGCGCGCCCTCGGCGATGAGGTGTCGAAGGCGCTGAACCCCGCACAGCAGGTCGTGCAGATCGTCAACGACGAGCTGATCACGATCCTGGGTGGCGAGGCCCGCCGCATCCAGTTCTCGAAGAAGTCGCCGACGGTAATCATGCTCGCTGGGCTCCAGGGTGCCGGTAAGACGACGCTCGCCGGGAAGCTCGCGAAGTGGCTCGCCGGTGAGGGACACACTCCGCTGCTCGTCGCTGCTGACCTTCAGCGTCCGAATGCGGTGACGCAGTTGCAGGTCGTCGGTGAGCAGGCCGGAGTGTCGGTGTTCGCTCCGGAGCCCGGAAACGGCAAGGGCAACCCGGTGCGCGTGGCGAAAGACGGCGTGAAAGAGGCGGAGCGGCGCCAGTTCGACGTCGTCATAGTCGACACTGCCGGCCGTCTCGGTGTCGATGCCGAGCTGATGAAGCAGGCCGCCGACATCCGAAAGGCCATCGATCCCGACGAGGTCTTCTTCGTCATCGACGCGATGATCGGACAGGATGCCGTCGCGACCGCGAAGGCATTCCAGGACGGCGTCGACTTCACCGCCGTCGTGCTCACGAAGCTCGACGGCGATGCGCGTGGTGGAGCCGCCCTCTCCGTCGCCTCAGTCACCGGGCGTCCGATCATCTTCGCCTCCACCGGTGAGGGGCTCGGCGATTTCGAGCCGTTCTATCCGGATCGTATGGCCAGTCGCATCCTCGACCTCGGTGACATCCTCACGCTCATCGAGCAGGCGCAGAAGAACTTCGACGAAGAAGAGTCCCGCAAGGTCGCGGAGAAGTTCCTCACCGACAGCTTCACGCTCGAGGACTTCCTCAGCCAGATGCAGCAGCTCAAGAACATGGGCTCGATTAAGAACATGCTCGGGATGCTGCCCGGGGCTAAGGGCATGCGCCAGCAGCTCGAGAACTTCGACGAGTCGGAGATCACCCGTACCGAGGCCATCATCCAGTCGATGACGATCCAGGAACGTCGTCAGCCGAAGGTGCTGAACGGCTCCCGTCGGGTACGTATCGCGCGCGGTTCCGGCACGACCGTCACCGAGGTCAACGCGCTCGTCAACCGCTTCGACCAGGCCGCGAAGATGATGAAGACGGTCGCAAAGGGTGGTGTTCCGCAGGTGCCTGGCATGGGTCCGATACCGGGGGCGAATTTCGGTGGAGCGCGCAAGCAGGTGCAGAAGAAGAAGGGCTCGAAGTCGGGCAACCCGGCCAAGCGCGCGGCGGAGAACGCCGCACTCGCCGCCGGCACGAAGCCCTCGGTTCCGGGCGCTGCCGGATCGGGATTCGGCCTCGGTGGTGGGCCGAAGGGCGCGCCGAGTGAGGAAGAGCTCGCAAGCCTGCAGAGGTTCCTCGGCCGCGGCTGAAAACGGTATGACCGGCGTCAGGCGGTGATGTGAGCCTTCGCGAACGCGGCCTGCACGGCCTCGAGGATCGCCTGCTGGCCTCGCCCGGTCGGGTGCACGTCGTCGGACTGCATCCACTCCGGATGTCCGGCGAGTGGCTGTCCGATACTCACATAGGTGCCGCCGACCTTCTTGACCGCGATCGCCACCTGCTCGTTGACGTGGGCGAGTTGGGCAGGCACTGCCGTATCGCCCCAGACGGTGCTGAGGCCGATGATCTGCGTGTGCGGCAGAGCGCTGTGTAACTCGGAAATCAGCGATTCCGTGACCTTTAT
>JAYVNU010000359.1:0-8174 GCA_043758345.1 Lacisediminihabitans sp. | reverse complement strand
CAGCACACACCCCGCAGCCTCAGACCTCGCAGCCTCAGACCCCGCCAAACGAAGGAGACCGATGTTCGTATGGATATCCTGGGCCGGCCTCGGCGTCGCTGTCATCATCGCGATCATCGCGGCGATCGTCGTCATCGCCCTGACCGCCCTGATCGTGCGCCTCGCGTCCCGTAAGCGGGACTGGGGGCGGGTGCTGACCAGCCGGGCGAGGCATCCGTATCGCATCCTCGTCTTCGTCGCCGCGATCTGGGCGGCCGTCGCGCTCGCGCTCCCCGTGCCGTCGCTTCGATCGCGCATCGACCACGCCTTTCTCATCGCCGTGATCGTCGCCGCGACCTGGTTCGTCGCGGCTCTCGTCAGCTTCGCGCTCGGCATGGCGATGGGGCGGTACCGCATCGACGTCCCCGACAACCGCGTGCGCCGGCGCTTGCAGACGCAGCTCATCATCGTGCGACGGCTCTCGACGGTGGTCATCGTGACGATCGGCATCGCCTCCGTTCTGCTGACCTTCCCCGGCGTGCAGGCTGTCGGGGCCAGCGTGCTCGCCTCCGCCGGGGTCGTGAGCGTCATCGCCGGTCTTGCCGCCCAGTCGACGCTCGGCAACGTGTTCGCCGGAATCCAGCTCGCCTTCAACGACGCGCTCCGAGTGGATGACGTCGTGGTCGTGCAGAAGGAATGGGGCCGCATCGAGGAGATCACCCTCACCTACGTCGTTGTACACATCTGGGACGACCGCCGTCTCGTGCTTCCGTCGACGTACTTCACGACGACCCCGTTCGAGAACTGGACACGGCACTCGAGCGAGCTGCTCGGCTCGGTCGACCTCGACCTCGACTGGCGGGTGAGTCCGTCGCTGATGCGCGAGCAGCTGGCGGTCATCCTCGACGCGACGCACCTCTGGGACAGGCGTGCATCGGTGTTGCAGGTGACGGATGCCGTCGGCGGCTTCGTTCACATCCGAGTGCTGGTCTCCGCGGTCGACGCACCGACACTGTTCGACCTGCGCTGCCTAGTGCGGGAACAGCTCGTGGAGTGGCTTCACACAGAAGATCCGGCCGGGATTCCGCGAACGCGCGTTCAGATGGTTTCGGAGCAACAACATCCGAAGCAGATGTCTGAACCGCCCACCGACACCGGTGGTCTGTTCACCGGCACCCCGGAGGCCGAGGAGCGCGCGAGCCAGTTCACAAGCTCTGTGCCGATCGTCGATGATACCGCGAACGGACAGTCAGACTCTCGGCCGCTGTCGTAGCTTCTACGCTGCGGTGACCATCTCGTCGACGACGAGGGAGTAGAAGTCGACTGCCTCGTTCGAGTTGGTACGGGCGGTTTCGACGAGCCAGCGGGCGAGGATGTCGGTCGGTAGCACAATGACGCGCCTGGCGTCCTCACCGACGAACTCGATCGATGTCGGATCGCAGACGGCGATCACCGGGATGACCGAGACCACTTCACCGCCGACCCGCATGAGGCCGGAGGCGACGACGAGAGCTGCGGTGCGAGCCTCATCGACGTGGTCGGTCGCGAATCCATTGACGACGAGCAACTCCTCTCCGACGAGCAGGCGAGAGCGCGGACGGATGTTGGTGGTGATGGCGAACACACCGGCCGGCCCGACGACCACGAAGTCTGCGCCGAGCGGGTTGCGTCGGTAGCTGGCGCGAAAGACCTTCCAGTCCGATCCGAGGGAGAAGAGAGCCATCGCCGCCTCGTTCTCGACCCGGGCGGCATGGCGCCCGGCGAACCGTGTCGCCACCCGCCGGAAAGACGCGTCCTTGAACATTGCCACCCCCGCAGCGTCGAATGACTCAAACCTACGGTCATTCGCCGCCCGTCGACATCCCCCCTCCGAGTGTCGGTCTTAAGGAGGACTGGAACGACGGGTCTACCGGGAGTTGAGGTGGGTCATGATCCAGGCGAGCAGAGAGGAGCGGCTGTTGCCGTCGTCGATCCACTTGCTGTCGAGGCCCTCAGCGACCGTCAGGGCGGATGCCGCGGCGTCCGGCCCCGCAAGCGACCTGTACATCAGCAGATAGTCGCCGAAGGTCACGCTGTAGCCATTCGGCACCGCATCCGCCAGGTTGGCTTTCACTCGGGCGGGGTCTTCTCCGAGGTAGTCGCCGACGGGACTGAGCGGTAGAACGAGGATGCCGAGGATCGCACTCGGCTCGGCACTGAAGAACGTCGCGTAGTCGCGCTTTCCTCCCCACTGCAGCGAGAGCACCGTGTGGTCGAGCCCACTGTAGGTTGACGCGTCGAGCGGGAAGTTGGTGGAGTACGCGTTGGATGCCGTGATCTCGGACGAGAGCATCCAGGTCGCCTCGGTCTGCAGCGATGTCTGCTTCGTCGCGGACGCCCACAGTGCCAGGCCGTTCCAGGCGTTGACGGCTTCCGACGTCGATTCCTGGTTGTTCCCGTCACCGAACGGTGCTGTTCCACTGGCCCAGGAGTGGCCGGCGTAGGCATCGAAGACCCGTCGCTCGGGAAAGTACTTGCTCGAACCGCTCGTGGCGAGGTCGGCGGCGACGAGGTTCATGACCGGTGCCCACCTCTTCAGACGAGAGGGATCGGCGGCCGCGACTACTCCTGCGGCGTACAGGAAGTAGCCGTAGTGGAAGTGGTGGTCGTTGAACTCGTCCGATCCGAACGACGGCTGCTGACCGACGATCCCGTGGGCGGCCGGATCGTAGACGAAGCAGTGGATCGAGCGCGTCGAGCATCCGTTCGGAGTGGTCCATTCGTCGAGCGCGGTGACGAGCTTGGCCGTGATCGCCTTCGCGGTGTCGTCCGCGCCGACCTGGCTGGCGATGCTCATGAGCGTTGCGAGCCGACCGAGCCATTTGCCGCCGAAATAGGTGTCGGCCGGCTGCGCCGGAGTGGCGGCGAAATCGGTGGCGACCTGGCGCGCGAGGGTTTGCTTCTGGGCGGCGGTCAGGCCGGAGAGGTCGAGCCGAGCGGTCGGCGTCGTCTCCTTCGTCGACCACGACAGGGTGTCGACCGAGCAGGCCTTCAGCTCGCCGTAGACGCTCGCCCAGCTGCCGGAGGCGCAGGAGACATCCGATCCGAGAGCGGCGTACTGCACGGGCATAGCCGCGACGATCGTCGGTGAGCCATCGGTGGTGCTATAGCGGATGCTCGTCGTCGAGCGGCCACCGGCGAGACTGTATTCCACACTCGTCGATACGAGCGGATGCTTCGCCGCGGCCACGAAGTCGGCCAGCTTCCCCCCGGTGGGCAGCGCGAACCAGGTCGCGGTCTGCCCGGTGGCGAGCGAGATGGCGAGGCCGTTGCCCGCGAGCTTTCCCGTCGTGACGAGTCCGTAGGTCGATCCGCCGGAGGTCACCGTGTACGCGTCATCCGCACGCGTGGTGAATCCGGCGCCGAGAGTGATGTTCACGGCGTGCTCGGCCGTGAAGCTCACGAACGGTGATCCCTCGGCGATGACCGTGCGGCCGATGTTCCGGCCGGCCTTCTTCTGGGTAATGGTGACGGATGCCGTGTCATAGGCGGTGACCGTCTGCGAGTCGGCCCCGACATCCGCCGAGATGATGTCGGCGAATCCACCGGTGACGCCCTTCGCAGAGGTCGCCACCGTCGGCACGCCGAACGCGAAGCCGACGTCGGTGAGCTGGAACGACAGCGGGAGGGGGAAGACCGGCATCGACGGCTCGCCGAAGACGAGTCCGGAGAACCAGCGGTTCGTCGGGGGGATGAGCGTCGGTGAGAGCGCTGCGTCTGGAAGGGACTTGAGCGTGAGCTGCTGGATCGAGCCGAGGAGCGGTGCGACCGTAGCATCGGGGAAGATCGAGCCGGAGCCTGCCGGCGTCGACGTCGATGTGCACCCGGCCATCAGGGCGAGCACGGCGACGAGGGGGATGGCACCGAGCACGAGCGTCGGGCTACGCGACATGCGTCTACAGCCCGATCTTTCGCAGGAAATCCGTCATGCCGTCCTCGACGCCGGCGAAGATCCCGTCATTGCGGAGGGTGAGTGACGCCGAGACGGGGGTGCCGGGCTTGACGAGGTCGTTGTAGGCACCTTCGATGAGCTTGTCGCTGGCGATCTTGATGGTCGTCTTGGCATCTCCCTGCACGGTGCTCACATCGATTGACGACACCCTCCCGACGACCGTCATCTGGTTGGGGAGCAGGATGTCGACGCTCGCGCCGTTGGCGATGCGGGAGTAGTCGCGGGGGCTCAGCGTGTATTGCGCACTGACGAAGAGCGACCCGGCCTTGTCGATGGAGGCGAGCACCTGGCCCGCCTGAACGAAGGATCCGGCCTGGGTCGAGACGCCGGTGACGGTGCCGGTGACCGCCGCGGTGAGTGTGATCACTCCCGCCTCGGTCACCGAATAGGTGATCGTGTTGGGTTTCAGCAGGCCGCGCTGGAGGTCGGCCTGAAGCGACGGACTCTGCAGGGTGAAGAGCGTCTCGCCCTTTGTGACACGATCTCCGTTCTTGACGTTGCTCGAGATCACTGTTCCGCCGTAGTCGATTCCGACCGGATAGTGAACCGCATCGATGAAGGCGGTGATGCTGGCGCTCTGAGACTGCCTCTGGTTGAAGACGATGGTGAGGATCGCGACGACGATCACGACGACGACCAACCCGAAGAACAATTTCGCCCGGCTCGCCCAGGTCATGCGGAAACCCGGCGCTGCGCGGGTGCTTCACCGCGAACGGCGGGTACAAGGGTGGGGGCAGGAAAGCCGAGCTCGACCGGTCCGACAGGTGCGGGGTGCGCGATGAGCACGGCGGAGACCCGCTTCCGCTCGCGGCTTGCGGCCCGCGCGGCGATCTTCTGCATGTGGCTCTCCCGGAACGCTGCGCCGACGAACGCGCCGAGCACGATCGTGTTGGTCAGGTTCCAGGCCGTGGCGAGAGTCAGGGTGCCGTTGCTCAGGTCACGGTTGATCGCGACGAGGGAGGTGAGGAGAAGAAAGGCGAAGAACAGCAGCTGCGGGATCATGAAGTTGAACGGTGAGCTCGCCCGCGATTTGTCTCCCGTTGCGCTCCACTTCTGCTCCTTGCCGATCAACACGTTGACGAGGGCGGCGACGTAGATCGGAAATGAGGCCGTCGCGAGCATCAGGGTCTCCCAGCGGAACGACCCCATCGTGTAGAAGGCGAGCACGATCTGCATGACGTAGAAGCCAGCGTAGAACAGGATCCAGGTGAGCAGCGTCGTCGTCAGGTTCATCGGCCGGAGGTCGAAGTAGATGCCGAGCGGTGGCACGAGAAGCAGCAGAAGCGGGCAGATCCCGGTGAGATAGAACGCGGCGGTCACCAGGTACTGAAGTCGCTGGTCGAGCGTCAGGCGACGTTTCCGCGAGAGGGGGTTGTGAGTCAGCAGGATCTCGAAGCCGCCGGTCGCCCAGCGGAGCTGCTGCTTCGCGAAGGCCTCGACCGTGTCGGGAGCATCGCCGATCGCCAGCGTCTCGGGGATGAAGATGGTGCGCCATCCGCGCTCGTGCAGGATGAGTGAGGTCCAGACATCCTCCGACTTCGAATGCGTGTACATGCCTCCGACGTCGTCGATGGCTGCGCGCCGGAAGATGACGTTCGTGCCGACGCAGAACGCCGCATTGAAGCGGTTGCGGCCGGGCTGGATGAAGCGGTAGAACATCGACTGCATGTACCCGGCACCTCGCGAGATGACGTTGTGGAGGTTGCCGTAGGACTGAGGGGTCTGCACGAAGGCGACGTACTCGTTGGAGAAGAACGGCATCGTCTCGATGAGGAATTCGCGATTCGGCACGAAGTCCGCGTCGAAGATCGCGAAATAGTCGCCGTGGGCGATGGAAAGCGCATGGTTGACGTTCCCCGCCTTGGCGCCGTTGTTGCTGAGGCGCTGGATGTAGCGGGCTCTGAGCTCGCTCGCGAGTGAGCGCACCTCGGGCGACCGGCCGTCATCCAGCACCCAGGTGTGGTGGGCGCCGCGCATCGCGAGAGCGGCGGAGACCGTCTTCCGGATGACGTCGAGGGGCTCGCCGTAGGTCGTGATGAAGACGTCGACTGTGACCGGTCGATTCTCGAGGAAGAGGGTGCGCTTGTTCTCCGCTCGGCTGCCGACCACTGCAACCTCAGCACCGAACAGGCGAGACTTCGCGTTGTGGAAGGCGAAGTCGCGCGGGTCCTGCGAGCCGGAGAGGATGGTCCACATCGACAGCAGGGCGTTCGCGATCAGGATGACCTCGGCCACGATGACCATCGAATAGGGCAGCCAGTCACCCCGGCTCGCCGGATTCAAGAGGAACGCCGCGTAGGCGAGGATGCCGATCGTCGCCACCAGCACGAGCATCACGAGCGACGGCGAATGGTTTCCCCGTGCGTCCTGTGCCCGGGCGATCGGATCGGGATCCTGATCGATGTCACGGTGGGCCGGAAGCGATTTCGCTCGAGTCGACAATGTGGTCATCGGATTTTCTCTCGGGTAAGAGTCGGTCTCAGCTCTAGGGCACGCGCTGAAATTGTGACGGATCTTTCATCGCGGACAGCGTGAAAGAGGTCACGGTGGCGTCATTGACGGTGGATCTACCGGGTAAGCGGCAGATCGATGCACTGAGTCGCGGACGGCATTTCGGAGGTGACCGGCCGGGACTCGAGGAGGGGTGCTTCCCGACCATAGCCGGAGATCGCCGCCGGTGGGGAGAATGACCCCCAGATTGGGGGCAGAAGCGCTATGAAATCGACCGGTATTCCCCTACGCGCTGAGCAATGATTCGAGCGCGCTCGTAAAGAATCTCAGGCCGTCGGTTCCGCTGCTCATGGCGAGCGCCGTGTCTGGGCCGAAGCCCTCTTCGGTGGCGTGCTCCGGATGCGGCATCAGCCCGACGACGTTGCCGCGCTCGTTCGAGACCCCCGCTATGTCATTGAGCGATCCGTTCGGATTGACACCGAGATAACGGAAGACGACCTGCCCGTTGCCCTCGATGCGCTCAAGCGTGGCGGCGTCGGCGATGAACCGCCCGTCGGCGTTCTTCAGGGGGATGACGATCTCTTCGCCGGTTTTGAACCGGTTCGTCCAGGCGGTCGTCTCGTTCTCTACCCGAAGGCGCTGGTCACGGCGGATGAACTGCTGGTGCGCGTTGCGCGTGAGGGCACCCGGGACGAGCCTGGCCTCCGCCAGCATTTGGAAGCCGTTACAGATTCCGAGCACCGGAACGCCTTTGGCGGCGGCGTCGAGGACCTCGGCCATGATCGGGGCGTGACTGGCGATGGCACCCGCGCGCAGATAGTCGCCGTAGCTGAACCCGCCGGGGAGCACGATCGCGTCGACCCCGAGAAGGTCGTGCTCTCCGTGCCAGAGCGGAACGGCCTCGGCGCCGACGAGTCGCACGGCCCGCTGCGCATCGCGATCGTCGAGCGAACCGGGGAAGGTGATCACCCCGATGCGGGTCACGACCCGTCTTCCGCGACGGTGATCGAGACGACGTCTTCGATGACCGAATTCGAGAACATGTCGGCCGCCAGTTGCGTCACGTCGGCGAGCACGGCATCCGTGACAGGACCGTCGACGGTCACCTCGAAGCGTTTGCCGATGCGAACACGTGAATAGCCGGTCTTGCCGAGGCGGGCGAGGGCTCCGGCGACGGCCTTGCCCTGCGGGTCGAGAAGCTCGGCCTTCGGCATGACTTCGACGACGATTATGGGCACCGATGACTCCAACGAATTCGGGAGAGGGGGAATCCCCAGTCTAGCCAGCCCCTCGAGCGCGCCCCCAACCGTGCGCCGCGCAAGCGCAAGCTCCTCCTTTTCGGCCCGCTGTTCAGTAGTGTCGACGGCATGTTCAGGAAACCAGTCCGAGAGACCGCCACCGCGACCGCCGTCTCGAACCGCATTCCGGCGGCCCTTTGGACCGACACGCTCGGTCGCCTCGCGACCCGTTGCGCGCAGGCGCTGATAGTGCTGTTCGTGGTGATTCTGGTCGTCTACGCGGGGCTGCAGCTGCAGCTCGTGGTGATCCCGGTGATGCTCGCGCTGATCGTGGCGTCCGCGTTCCGTCCGCTCGTGAGGGTGGTGGAGAAGCACATGCCGCGGGTGATCGCAGCCCTGATCTCGCTGCTGGCCGGCGTCATCGTGTTCGGGGGAGTCATCACGATCGCCGTCTTCCAGGTGCAGTCGCAATTCGCGACATTGCAGAAATCGGTCGCCTCCGGAGTGAACACGAT
>JAYVNU010000358.1:0-2613 GCA_043758345.1 Lacisediminihabitans sp. | reverse complement strand
AGGGCATCGAACGTGCCATCACCTTCATCGACACACCGGGCCACGAAGCGTTCACCGCCATGCGTGCCCGTGGTGCGCAGGTGACCGATATCGCGATCCTGGTCGTCGCGGCGGACGACGGCATCATGCCGCAGACCGTCGAGGCTCTGAACCACGCGCAGGCGGCCAACGTGCCGATCGTCGTCGCGGTGAACAAGATCGACAAGGAGGGGGCTAACCCCGCCAAGGTGCGCCAGCAGCTCACTGAGTTCGGTCTCGTCGCCGAGGAGTACGGCGGAGACACGATGTTCATCGACGTGTCGGCGCTCAACAAGATCGGCATCCCGGCTCTGTTGGATGCCGTGCTGCTGACCGCGGACGCCGGACTCGACATGCGCGCGAACCCGAACAAAGATGCCCGTGGTGTCGCCATCGAGGCGAAGCTCGACAAGGGCCGTGGTGCCGTGGCGACCGTGCTCATCCAGTCGGGAACGCTGGAGGTCGGAGACGCGATCGTCGCCGGAACAGCCTACGGACGTGTCCGTGCGATGTTCGACGAGAACGGAACGACGGTGCTTCACGCTACGCCGGCCCGCCCCGTCTCAGTGCTCGGACTCACGTCCGTTCCCCGCGCTGGCGACACCTTCCTCGTGACGGATGACGACCGCACCGCCCGCCAGATCGCCGAGAAGCGTGAGGCGGTTGAGCGTAACGCCCTGCTGGCTCGCAGCCGCAAGCGCATCAGCCTCGAGGACTTCACCAAGGCCCTTGAAGACGGCAAGGTCGAGTCGCTCAACCTCATCATCAAGGGTGACGTCTCCGGTGCTGTCGAGGCGCTCGAGGAGTCGCTGCTCAAGATCGAGGTCGACGACAGCGTTCAGCTGCGCATCATCCACCGCGGTGTGGGTGCTGTCACCGAGAGCGACGTCAACCTCGCGACCGTCGACAACGCCATCATCATCGGGTTCAACGTTCGCCCGGACCCGAAGGCCCGCGAACGTGCGGCGCGCGAGGGAGTGGATGTGCGGTTCTACTCGGTCATCTACGCGGCGCTCGAAGATGTCGAGAATTCCCTCAAGGGAATGCTCAAGCCGGAATTCGAAGAGGTTCAGTCGGGTGTCGCGGAAATCCGCGAGATCTTCCGCTCCTCGAAGTTCGGAAACGTCGCCGGCGTCATCGTGCGGTCCGGAACGATCACCCGCAACGCGAAGGCGCGGGTCATCCGCGACGGCGTCGTGGTCGGCGACAACCTCGCCATCGAGTCGCTCCGTCGCTTCAAGGATGACGTCACCGAGGTTCGCACGGACTTCGAGTGCGGTATCGGTCTGGGTAAGTTCAACGACATCCAGCTCGGCGATGAGATCGAGACGATCGAACTAAAAGAGAAGGCGCGCGTCTAGTCATTTCGCTTTTCGGCGTGAGCCGATGTACAGGACAGAAGCGGCGGTCCACAAGCTTCCTTACCTGTACATCGGCTCTCGCCTACGAAGCTGGCTGGTCGCTTACGGAGGTAATAGGAATGGCTGACCCAGCACGCGCCGCGAAGATGGCGGACCGCATCAAGGTGATCATCGCGAAGACCCTCGAGCGGGGTATCAAAGATCCGCGACTCGGATTCGTCACCATCACCGATGTTCGGGTGACCGGCGACCTTCAGCACGCATCCGTCTTCTACACGGTCTACGGCTCTGACGAGGAGCGTTCCGATTCTGCCATTGCGCTGAAGTCGGCGACCGGGATGCTGCGCAGCGAGGTCGGAAAGAACCTCACGGCCCGGCTGACCCCGTCGCTCGAATTCATTGCGGATGCGGTTCCCGAGAATGCGAAACACATCGAGGCGCTGCTCGCCGAGGCCGCGTCCCGCGATACCGAGATCGAGACCCTCAAGAGCACGGCGACCTACGCGGGAGACGAGGATCCGTACGTCAAGCCGCGAGTGATCGCGGACGGGAACTAGCCGCGCGGCTGATTGTTCTAGTTCGGGACAACTGTTCGTGCGCGCCGCCGAACAATCATCCCGAACTAGAACAATCTCACGAAATTCTGGGGCCGAACGCTACTTCAGCAGTCGCGAGAGCACCCGGTCAGCGAGCGGCTTTCCGCCGGTCTGGCAGGTCGGGCAGTACTGCAACGTCGAATCCGCGAAGATCACCTCGCGAACGGTGTCACCGCACACCGGACAGGCCTGACCGGTGCGACCGTGCACCTGCATCCGCGATTTCTTCTCGCTCTTCAGTTCGGATGCCGCGAGTCCGTCCGCACGGTCGACAGCCGACCGGAGCGTCGCCTGTACTGCGTCGTAGAGCACGGCGATGTCGGCATCCGTCATCGAGGCCGGCTTGAACGGAGACATCTTGGCCGCGTGCAGGATCTCATCTGAGTAGGCGTTGCCGATGCCGGCGATCATCGACTGGTTGCGCAGGATGCCCTTGATCTGAGCACGCCCGGCGGAGTGCAGGATGTCGGTGAACATCCGCTCGGTAAAGTCTGGCGAGAGCGGGTCCGGTCCGAGTCGCGCGATGCCGGGAACGAGCTGCGGATCCGTGACGACATAGATCGCGAGGCTCTTCTTCGACCCCGCCTCGGTGATGTCGAGGCCGACGCCGGGCGTGTGGGCCGGGTCATCCGTCGGCA
>JAYVNU010000357.1:0-8220 GCA_043758345.1 Lacisediminihabitans sp. | reverse complement strand
GCGGTCTCAGCTTCCAAAACGGCGCTGCCGTCGGGCATAGTCGCGCAGGGCGCGCAGGAAGTCGACTTCTCGCAGGTCTGGCCCAAGCGCCTCCACGAAGTAGAACTCGCTGTGGGCGCTCTGCCACAGCATGAAGTCGCTCAGGCGCTGCTCTCCCGAGGTGCGGATCACGAGGTCAGGATCGGGCTGCCCCCCGGTGTAGAGGTGATCGCCGATCAGCTCCGGGGTGAGGATCTCCGCGAGGGCATCGAGCGTTCCCCCTTCGTTTTCGTGTTTCGTGACGATGCTGCGCATGGCATCCGCGATTTCCCGGCGCCCACCGTAGCCGACCGCGAGATTGATGTGCATACCGGTGTTCGAGGAAGTGCGCTTTTCTGCGGTCCTGAGCGCCGTGATCAGGGAGGAGGGCAAACCGTCGTCGGAGCCCACGTGCTGTACCCGCCAGTCACGGAAGTGCGACAGGTCTTCGGCAAGATCGGCGATGATCTGCAGCAACTCGTCGAGTTCTTCCGTAGTGCGCCCCGTGAGATTGTCGGTGGAGAGCAGGTAGAGAGTGGCGGTAGCGATTCCGAGATCATCGCACCAGACCAGGAACTCGCGAATCTTCGCCGCTCCGGCCCGGTGCCCATGGGCGGCCGTCTCCAGCAGTCGCTGCCTCGCCCAACGCCGATTGCCGTCCAAGATCATCGCGATGTGCTTCGGCGGTTCCTGGGTGGACAGAAACCGGCGAATACGGTTCTGATAGAGCCCGTAGAGGATGCCTCGTCCGAAGGGAACTTCCCGCTGTGCCACATCAATACGCTAGTACACGAGCCGCCCTGTGCTGCCAGAAGCGGCCCTAGAGGCGGCACTAAACTCGCCTTCATGGCCACCGAACCGGATCACAATGCGCCCAACACGACGGAAGACGGACCCGACCTGCCGAATATTCCGCTGCTCGACGACGCACTCGAGATCCACTCGGAGCTGACCCGCGAGCAATTGCTTGCCGGCAAGCCGACCTGGCGTGGCTGGATTCACGCGGTGACCTTCCCCGTGGCGATCGCCCTCGGGATCGTCCTCATCACCCTCGCCGAGGGTATGCCAGCGAAAGTCTCGAGCGCCGTGTTTGTGCTGTCGTCGCTGCTGCTCTTCGGCGTGTCAGCGCTCTATCACCGTGTCAACTGGAGTGATCGAACGAAGCGCCTGCTCAAGCGGATGGATCACGCCAACATCTTCCTTCTGATCGCCGGATCGTACACTCCCATCACCGTGCTCGCTCTTCCGCATGAGAAGTCGGTGCTGCTGTTGTGGCTGGTATGGATCGGCGCCGGACTCGGAATCGGATTCCGGGTGTTCTGGATCGGTGCACCGCGCTGGCTTTACGTGCCCCTGTACCTGTTGCTCGGATACGCGTCGCTCGCCTTCATCGTCGATTTCTTCCAGGCCAACGCCGTGATGATGCTGCTCATCCTGATCGGCGGAGTCTTCTATACGATCGGGGCGGTCATCTACGGTTTCAAACGCCCGAATCCGGTGCCAGGCATATTCGGCTTCCATGAGATCTTCCATGCGCTCACTCTTCTCGCCTTCCTCTGCCACTGGACGGCGATTGTGCTGGTGGCGACCAACCCCCCGGTCTTCTAGCGCTTCGTTAGCGCAGGAGCCCCCGTGTGTCGACGACGCCGCGGGCATTTCGAAGGATCGGCCGCCGGGACCGTGGGCAAGACCGCGAATGACTGAACAGCCTCAGCCGCAATCGACTCGGTAGTTGTTGCGACCTGCGACGCGCAAAAGTCGCAACAACTACCGAGTGGATGTGCGGAGACGCGGGAGGCACTCCCCAAGGCCGACCACATCCAGGCAAACAGGCGTCGGGAGTCGGTCAGTCCGTGAGCGGCTCCTTCAACGCGGCCTCTCGTTCAGCGGCGTCCTGTTCAGCGGCCTCCCGCTCCGCTTCAAGCTGTTCGCGGATCTCCCCGCGGTAACGCACGCGGCGCACACGGCGCACCATGTCAATACAGAGCAACACCACGATCGCGGCGATGGCGAAGGTGGCGGCGAACCCGACCCAGGTGGGGGTGACCGAGTTCTCGTTGAAATTCGGTTGCGGCGTCGGGGTCGTAGCGAGCATCACGATTGCGGTATAAAAAACGCTCATGCGCTGACCTCCTCCGCGACGATTCCGGCGAACAGGTCCGCCTCGGGCATCGGCGACTCCACAAGCGACTTCGCGAGCTGAAAGTCTTCCCATGGCCAGGCCTGGCGCTGCACGTCGTTCGGCCAGAAGAAAAAGCCGCTGTCAGGGGCGACCTGGCTGGCGTGTGCGCGCAGGGCCCGATCCCGCGCATCAAAGAAGTCGCCGACGGGCACCCGGGTGGTGGTGAGATCGGGGCGATCTTTCCTCGACCCGCGAATCTCTGCAACCTGGGCGAGCTGCGGGGTCCCGGGCGCGTTCGCGAGCAAGAACTGGTACATCGCCTCAATTCGCGAGGAATTGAAGATACGGTCGTAGTAGACCTTGGAGACCTGCCAGGGCGCACCGGCATCCGGATAGCGCGACGCATCCGCCGCCGCCTCGTATGCATATAGCGAGACCTCATGGGTGCGGATGTGATCGGGGTGCGGGTATCCCCCCATCTCGTCGTAGGTGATGAGCACCTGCGGCCGGAACTCGCGGATGATCTTCACCAGCGGCTCGGCCGAGACCTCGAGCGGGATCACGGCGAACGAGTTCGCCGGCACCGCCTCGTCCTCCTCGGGGAGACCGGAGTCCTGGTAGCCCAGCCAGCGATGTTCGAAGCCGATGGCCGCCTGGGCGGCCGCCATCTCGATGCGCCGCAGACCCGCCATGTCACGGTTCGCCATCGCCTTCAGCTCAAGCGATTCGTTCTGGATGTCACCGCGCTCGCCGCCGGTACAGCTGACCACAAGCACCTCGGTGCCGATGCTGCGGTAGTGGGCATAGGTTGCGGCACCCTTGCTCGACTCGTCGTCGGGATGGGCGTGCACGGCAAGCAGTCGCTGTGTCACCGAACTCCTAGGGATTGGCGGATAACCTTGGAGTCTAAGAATAAGCGTGCGGGGATGTGACATGACTGCGATCGACGAGGATGCCCTTGAGGTGCGACCGGCGGCAGTGCTCGAGCCCTCGCGTATCGCCGCCCGGTATGGGCGCACACCGGCAAAGAAACGCCGTGATCGTCTCATCTATCTCGTGGCGGGGGCGGCGGCGGCGATCATCGTGGTGGCGTGGGTTCTGTGGGCCGGGCTCGACCAGGCCGGCGGCACCCTTGACGCCGAAGACAAGGGCTCGACGATCGTCAACGCCCGCACCGTCAGCATCAGCTACCAGGTATCGATGCCGGTGGGGCAGACGGCGAGTTGCGCCCTCCAGGTGCAGAACAAGGCCCATGGCATCGTCGGTTGGCGCATCGTGACGGTGCCGGCATCCACCCGGTACACGACCTCGTATACCAACACGGTGCTGAGTTCGGAACAGGGCGTCACCGGGTTGATCTACCGGTGCTGGCTGACCTAAACTAGAGAGTATTGATCAGAGACCGGCCACGCGGCCGGTCTCATTTGCTTTTTTGAGGGAGCACATCGTGTCTACCGAGACCACCGAGACCTGGCTGACCCAGGAAGCCTTCGATCGCCGGAGCGCTGAGCTCGACCTGTTGTCGACTACCGGGCGCACAGAGATCGCGAAAAAGATCGAGTCAGCGCGCGAAGAGGGCGATCTGAAAGAGAACGGCGGCTATCACGCTGCCAAAGAAGAGCAGGGCAAGATGGAAGCCCGCATCCGGGTGCTCACCGAGTTGCTTCGGCATGCCAAGGTCGGCGCGGCTCCCGAGAGCACCGGTGTAGTGCAGTCCGGGACTGTCGTGAGCGCGCGCATCCTCGGTGACGAGAGCGTCTTCTTGCTGGGCAGTCGCGAGATCGTCGGCCAAGACAGCGACCTCGACGTCTACAGCGAGGGCAGCCCTCTCGGCGCGGCCATCCTCGGCCACGCGGTCGGCGAGACGGTGTCCTACACTGCGCCGAACGGTAAAGACATCACCGTGCAGATCGACAAGGTCGAGACCTACCTGCCCTGAGCCTGCAGAGGCGCGTCAGAAGTCGACGCGAGGGTCGTACCCCGCCTCGATCAGGTGGCCGAGAACGCGCTGCACGTGTTCGGGACCCCGCGTCTCGATACTCAGCTCGATCTCCACGTCGCTGATGAGCGCGTTGCGACCGTGACGGGTGTGCAGCACCTCCACGACGTTTGCGTTCGCCTCGGAGATGAGTTCGGCGATGCGCGCCAGCTGGCCCGGACGGTCAGGCAGCAGCAGCCGCAGCTTGAGATAGCGATCGGATGCCGCGAGTCCGCGCGAGATCACGCGCTCCATCACGAGCGGATCGATGTTGCCGCCGCTGAGAATCGCTATTGTGATCCCGGCATCCTTCACCTGGCCGGTCATGATTGCCGCGACCGCGACCGCCCCGGCGGGCTCGACAACAAGTTTTGCCCGCTCGAGCAGCACGAGCATAGCCCGGGCGATGTCGTCGTCGGAGACCGTGATGATCTCGTCGACCGCGTCCTTGATGATCTCGAAGTTGAGGATGCCCGGCTTATTGACGGCGATTCCGTCGGCAATCGTCGGCAGGATCGTGATCGCGGTGGAGACGCCGTTCTGGATAGACACCGGATAGGGCGCCGCATTCTCGGCCTGGACGCCGATGATTCGCACGGTGCGTCCCTCGCGCGCAAACCTCTGCTTGAGGGCGCTCGCCACTCCGGAAATGAGCCCTCCGCCGCCGATCGGCACGATCACAGTCTGGAGGTCGGGGACCTGATCGAGCATTTCCAGACCGAGCGTACCCTGGCCGGCAATGACATCCGCGTGGTCGAATGGAGGAATGAATACGGCGCCGGTAGTGGCCGCAAACTCCGCCGCTCGGCGAAGGGCTTCGTCAACGGCGTGCCCACGGAGCACGACCGCTGCACCGTAGTTGCGGGTCGCCTGCAGCTTCGGCAAGGCCACGCCAACCGGCATGAAGATTGTCGCGGCAATGCCGAGTTCGCGCGCCGCAAAAGCTACACCCTGGGCGTGATTGCCAGCGGAGGCAGCCACCACTCCGTGCGCCTTCTCTTCATCATTGAGACGCGAGATGCGGTTGTAGGCACCGCGGATCTTGTAGGAGCCGGTGCGCTGGAGGTTCTCACACTTGAGATACACCGGCGAGCCGAGAAGTTCGCCGAGAAAGCGGGAACTCTCCATCGGCGTGATCTCTGCGACGCGGGACACGACTACGCGCGCCGATTCAAAGTCGGCGAGTGTCGGGCCCGCCAGGGTGAGTTCAGGCATTCGTCTCCACACGGGTTCTCGCGGCCGGGCGTACCGCCTGTGTCGGTGTTGGTGTCGGGTCGGTGATCGTGCGCCAGTGGCCGCTCGCAACGTATTTGACCATCACGTTGACGGTCGCGACGACCGGTACGGCGAACAGTGCCCCCGGGATGCCCGCGAGGAATCCGCCGGCGGCGACGGCGAACACGACGGCGAGAGGATGAACCTTCACCGCTGTTCCCATGATGAAGGGCTGCAGGACATGGCCCTCGATCTGCTGCACCGCGATCACCACGGCGAGCATGAGGAGGGCCGCAATCGGGTTGAGGTAGACGAGGGCGATGAAGATGGCGAGCACGCCAGAGAACAGCGCACCAACGACGGGGATGAAGGATCCGAGGAAGACCGCGATCGTGATCGGGATCACCAGCGGAAATCCTCCGAAGAACAGGCCGATGATCCACGCTCCGAGTCCGATACCGACGGCGTCGACAAAGGCGACGAAGATCTGCACGCGCACGAAGTTGGTGAGCGTGACCCATCCGGCCCGCCCGGACCCGTCGACGGCCAGCCGCGCCCTCTTCGGGAACAGGCGCACCACCCAGGCCCAGATACCCTTTCCGTCGATGAGCATGAAGAGCGTGGCGAAAAGTGTCAGCAACATCCCGGCCAGTACGTGACCCGCCGTTGCTCCGAAGGTCACCGCTCCCGAGACCAGAGCCCGGTTGTCTTTCTGAAGCGCCGCCCCGGCTTGCCCGAGGTAGCCGTTGATGTCGGATTCAGTGAGGTGAAGCGGGGAAACGAGAAGGTACTGCTTGAAGTTGGCATAGGCCTCGATACTCTGCTTTTGCAGGTCGGGGAATCCGCTTCGCACCTGGAGCACCACCAGCACCACGAGGCCCGCGACGACCGCAATGATCCCGATCTCGGCGAGCGCAACGGCGAGCCACTTGGGCCAGCGATTCCGCATCAGGAACTTCACGAGGGGTACCAATAATGCCGCGAGGAGGACAGCGACCATGAACGGCACAACGATCTCGCGCAGGGTGATCACGAGGTAGATGAACAGGGCGACGACAGCGGCGATCACGAGTGCTCGCCAGGACCAGGCCCCCGCGATCCGAATGCCGACGGGGAGGGCCGCATCGGCCTGTTGCTTCGCCGCGGTGGCCTCAACCGCAGCGATCGGTGCCGGCATGGGCCTGCGTCGTCCGAACGTCATCGGGTCAGTCTATGCCGGTGTACATGCAGTGAAGGGAATGCGTCTCAGGCGTCCGTAGCACTCACGGATACGGCATTTCCGCGCAGTCGGAGGGCGACGCTCTCTCCGGGTTGCGGATGCTCCGAAACGTCGTGCTGAACCGACACGAGAGTATCGTCCGCCAGCCTGAGTTGGGTGCGTCGCAGAGAGCCCAGAAAGCTCGTGGCTACGACGACCGCGGGAATGCTCCCCTGGGTGCCGGCGCCGACCAGGAGCAGGTCTTCCGGTCGGACGAAGGCCAGCACCGGACCGTTCGCCGGCGGGGAACCGAGCACCGACAGAGTCTCGCCGTAGAGGGTGACACGTCCGCTCGCCAGGGTAGCGGGCATCCGGTTGCTGAGGCCAACGAATGCGGCCACGAAGCCGGTGGTCGGGGTCGTATAGAGCTCCTCCGGAGTGCCGATCTGCTCGATGTTGCCGTCACGCATCACTGCGACCCGATCGGCTACGGCCAGCGCCTCCTCCTGGTCGTGGGTGACAAAGAGCGTCGTGATGCCGAGGTCGGTCTGGATGCGGCGAATCTCATCACGCAGTTGCACCCGCACCTTCGCATCGAGCGCCGAGAGCGGCTCGTCGAGCAACAGCACCCGCGGACGGGTGACCAGCGCCCTGGCGAGGGCGATTCGCTGTTGCTGTCCGCCGGAGAGCTGATGCGCATAACGCCCGGCGAGGCTACCGAGACCCACGAGCTCGAGTGCCTCCGCGGCGCGAGAGCGGCGGTCCGCAGTCGGCACTTTGCGCATCCGAAGCCCAAACTCCACGTTCTCTATCGACGTGAGGTGGGGAAAGAGCGAGTAGGACTGGAAGACCATGCCGATGTCACGCTTGTTCACCGGCACGTCGACCACGTCGACCCCATCGATCAGGATGCTTCCGCCGTTCACCTGCTCGAGACCGGACAGCGCGCGAAGGACGGTGGTCTTGCCGCAGCCGGATGGGCCGAGCAACGCGACGAACTCACCCGGTCGCACACTGAGACTCACTCCCGTGAGGGCACGATGCCCGGCATAGTCCTTGACGACATCGATGAGTTCGACGGTTGCGCCGGTGGTCGGAGAGGGGATCATGGGGCCTTCTTTTCGAGGCGAGCGGGTCGGGTGCGCCGAGTGCGTCGGTCCGATGCGAGGCGACCGATGAGCAACAGAAGCACAAACGCGAACGTGAGCGCGAGCAGGGAGAAGATCACCGGCACGAAGGGATCACTCTTCGACACCTGCACGAGAGCGGTCTGCAGCGTCACGCGGTTGAGCAGCGACGCAATGGTGAACTCGCCGAGTACTACCGCCACGGTGATGAATGCGGCGGCGAGGATGCCCCGGCGCAGGTTCGGCAGGATCACCCGCCACAGCACGCTGCCCCAGCCCGCTCCGAGCGAGCGCGCCGCTTCGGAAAGCGTGACGATATCCACGACACTGAGGTTCGACTGGATGGCGCGATAGGCATACGGCAGCACCGTGACGCCGTACGCGAAGGCGAGCGTCCAGACGGAAGAGCCGGCGAGGCGAGCGACCACGGAGTACACGGGAGCGAGGCCGACGACGACCACGATGGCGGGGACCGTGATCGGGATGATGCAGACGAATTCGAGCACTCGCCGCAACGGGGGGAACTGCAGCTGCACGAGGATCATCGTGGGCAACAGGATCA
>JAYVNU010000356.1:0-2618 GCA_043758345.1 Lacisediminihabitans sp. | reverse complement strand
GCGGATGATCCGGTGCGGCATCCAGAAATCCGGTCACGCTGCCGTAGACGCCGTGGACCGCCGAACGCGACATGAGCTGCGTCGGCATGCCGAGCGCGTCGCCGATCGCGAGTCCGTAGAGGGCGCCGAGCGCGCGATCATGCGTGTGGGGAGTCACGATTCGGCCCGAGTCACGATTCGGCCCCCGTCACGATTCGGCCCGTCTCACGATTCGCTGGAGAACTGTTCGCTGGAAAACTGGAAGTGCAGCCGGAAGTGTGCGGGGTCGAGCAGACTGTCCACGTGCTCGACCAGCTCCCCGACCGCGTTGCGGGTGACGCACCGCGACCAGAGGAACGCGTCGCCGGCCGTACGCTCGAGCAGGCGGGCATCGTCGTCGCCGAGCATCCGAACTTCCACCCATTGCTGGCCGGTGGCGGCGACCAGGCCGGTCTCGACCAGCATCCGGGTCAGGGATCCGCTCGCATCGCCGCGCGCTACAGCCTCCGAGACGGCCTCGCTCGCGGGCACTCTCGACCGCTCGTAGGAGATGATCGGGCCGTCGACGATCGAACGGAGCCGGTCGATGGCGATGAACCGCTGGGACTGCTCGCCGAGTTCGGACGCGAGGGTCGCGTCCATGATCTCGGATGCCCGCAGCACCGTCACCCTCGTCTCGACCCCCTGCTCCTGCAACGCACGCGCCCAGCCGAGCCTGACGTTCAGCGGCCGTCCGTCGTAGGTGACGAACGACCCCTTGCCCGAGCGTGTGCTGATCAGACCGGCGCGACCGAGCTCCGTCAGCGCCGCGCGCACCGTGTTGCGACTGACCGAAAAACGCTCGGCGAGTGTTGTCTCGCCCGGCAGCTGGCGACCGTAGGGCACCTGCCCGTCGTGGATCTCCCCGGTCAGGATGCGCGCGATCTCCTCGTGTTTGAGACCCGAAACGCGGGCGGCCATCGTCAGGACCCCCCGGCCAGAACCGTGTCGGCCGTCGTCAGCTCGATCAGCGGCGCGTAGAGCGCCATCGCGTCGAGCGCACGGCGGTGGTCGAGCTCGGTGAGCCCGGCGCAGGCATCCTCGACCACCAGCACGTGACGCCCCGCGTCGGCGGCCGGCAGCGCCGTCGAGAGCACGCAACAGTCGGTCGAGACGCCGACGAGCACCACGTCGGCATCCACCGGAATGATGGTCGCGAGCTCGTCGCCCCACTTGCCGAAGGTCTCGCGGGTGACCACCGGATGGCCTGAGCCGCCGAACGCCGGCATCAACTCATAGAGACGGTCGGTCTCCGGTACGAGCGCGAAGGGCCACTGCTCGTAATACGGAATCCACGCGCCGGATGGATGCCGCGGCGCCACGAACCGCGTGAACACCACCCGTTCGCCGAAGTGCCGCACCAACCTGGCCACCGTCGGCTCGATCGACGGGTACCCCGGGGTGAACCATTCGCTGCCCGGATCACCGAAGATCTCCTGCATGTCGATCACGACGAGCCAGGGTTTGGCGGTCTCGGCAGCGACGATCATGGGGTCTCGACAGGCGCAGACATCGAGGCCGGCGCGACCACTGCAGCGGGCGCAACCACTGAGGTCGGTGCGAATGACGACGCGGGAGCAGCATCTGTCACCGGCAACGCCTCCTGGCGACGGATCGCCGCACGACCGAAGATCAGGATGCCGAAGAATCCGATCAGAAGCGCGAGCAGAACGCCGAGGTTCGCGAACGCCCAGGGACCGGTCTTGCCCCCGAGCGCGAGCGGACCGAGCAGGTAGCCCTGCCAGGTGAGCCAGCTCGCGGCGGCGTTCGTCACGAGCCCCCATCCGAGGCCCGTGCCGACGACGATGAGCCCGATCGGCAGCCAGCGGATGTCCCCGTAGCGCCCCTTCATCGAATACAGCTCGGTCTGGGCATAGGCCTTCCGTCGCAGCAGAACGTCGGCGAGCATGATGCCGCACCAGGCCGCGATCGGGGTTCCGAGGGTTATCAGGAAGCCCTGGAACGGCACGAAGAAGTCCTTGGCGATGAACACGACGAAGATCGAACCCAGAATGGTGACCACTCCGTCGATGCCGGCAGCTGCTGGCCGAGGAATCCGGATGCCGGCGCTCAGCAACGCGAGCCCCGATGAGTAGATGTTAAGAACGGCACCGCCGACTAGCCCGAGCACCGCGACGAGAGCGAACGGGATGAGGAACCAGACGGGGAGAATTGTCGTGAGCGCGCCGATCGGGTCGGCTGCGATCGCTGTGTTGAGCTTGGACGACGAAGCCGCGAGCAGCAGCCCGAAGATGAGCAGCACGACGGGGCCGAGCGAGGCTCCGAACGCGGTCCAGCCGACGACACCCGAGCTGCGTGTCTTCCGGGGCAGGTAGCGGGAATAGTCCGCGGCCGCATTGACCCAGCCGAGGCCGAAGCCGGTCATGATGAAGACGAAGGCGCCGATCAGGGCCTGCCCGGATCCAGCGGGCACCGCGGCGACTTTCGCCAGGTCGATGTTCGGGAGGGTGAGGACGATGTAGACGACGGTGAGCACGGCCGTGATGACGGTGATCCAGAACTGCAACTTCATGATCAGGTCGAAGCCCGCGATCCCGGCGCCGACGATGAGGGCGGCGACCACGATGAGGGCGGCGATC
>JAYVNU010000355.1:0-2621 GCA_043758345.1 Lacisediminihabitans sp. | reverse complement strand
TGCCGGACAAGGCTATCGACCTCATCGACGAGGCGGCATCCCGGCTACGGATGGAGATCGACTCTGCACCGGTCGAGATCGACGAACTTCGCCGAAGTGTCGATCGGCTGAAGCTCGAAGAGCTCGCTCTCAAGCGCGAAAAGGATGACGCGAGCAAGCAGCGACTCGAGAAGCTGCGCTCCGACCTCGTGCAGAAGAGCGCATCCCTTAAAGGCCTCCAGGTTCGTTGGGAGAAGGAGCGGGCGGCGCTGAACCGCGTCGGCGAGCTGAAGGGCAAGCTTGACTCGCTCCGCATGGAGGCCGAGCGCGCACAGCGGGAGGGCAACCTCGAGAAGGCGTCCCGCCTGCTCTACGGCGACATCCCGGTTATCGAACGCAATCTCGCCGCCGCCGAGGTATCCGGCGACGACCTGCCTCAGATGGTCAACGACCAGGTCACGTCTGAAGACATCGCCGCTGTGATAGCGATGTGGACGGGCATCCCGGTCGGTCGCCTCCTGCAGGGCGAGACCGACAAACTGCTGAACCTCGAGAACGAGCTCGGAAAGCGCCTCGTCGGCCAGAAGCGCGCGGTGCGCTCGGTGGCGGATGCCGTTCGCCGTTCGCGTGCGGGGATAGCGGATGCCGACCGGCCGACCGGCTCCTTCCTTTTCCTCGGTCCGACCGGAGTCGGCAAGACGGAGCTCGCGAAGGCCCTGGCCGAGTTCCTCTTCGACGACGAGAAGGCGATGATCCGCATCGATATGAGCGAGTACGGCGAGCGTCACTCGGTCGCCCGCCTGCTCGGTGCCCCTCCCGGTTATGTCGGGTACGAGCAGGGCGGCCAGCTCACCGAGGCAGTGCGGCGACGCCCCTATTCCGTGGTGTTGCTCGACGAGGTCGAGAAGGCCCACTCCGACGTCTTCGACGTGCTTCTGCAGGTTCTCGACGACGGCCGCCTGACGGATGGCCAGGGTCGAACCGTGGACTTCCGCAACACGATCCTCATCCTCACCTCCAACCTCGGAAGCCAGTATCTCGTCGACCAGACGCTGACCGTCGAGGCGAAGGAGGATGCCGTCAACGCGATGGTGCGGCAGGCGTTCAAGCCCGAGTTCTTGAACCGGCTCGACGACATCGTCATCTTCTCGGTCCTCTCGAAAGACGATCTCGCGCAGATCGTCGAGCTCTACATCGACCGGCTGGCGAAGCGACTGGAAGACCGGCGGCTGGAGCTCGCCGTGACTCCGGATGCCCGAGCCTGGCTCGCCGAGCGCGGTTACGACCCGATCTACGGGGCGCGTCCGCTCCGCCGCCTGATGCAGCACGAGATCGACGACCGGCTGGCGACCTCGCTGCTCGGTGGGGAGATCCGCGACGGCGATACGGTGCTCGTCGATCTCGACTCCGGGGAAGATGCGCTGACGATCCGCCGAGCCTGAGCGCTCGTTTACGACTCTCGGTCGAGCTCGCTTAGGCTGGAACGATGCGCGCAACAGTCATTTACGGTGAACGTGATGTCCGACTCGACGAGGTCTCCGACCCCGAACTCAGCACCGGAGGAGACGCCATCGTGCGCGTCGTGGCCTCCTGCGTCTGCGGCTCGGACCTCTGGCCCTACCGCGGTGTCACTCCCACCGAGCATCCATCCCGTATCGGTCACGAGTTCATCGGAATCGTCGACAGGGTCGGCTCGGACGTCACCAGCCTCGCCCCCGGTGATTTCGTCATCGCGCCGTTCTACGACTGCGACATGACCTGCATCAACTGTCTCAACGGGGTCAGCACGTCGTGCCTCAACGGGGGCTGGTGGGGAGCGGATGACCGCCTCGGCGGCTTCGCGGACGGTGGCCAGGGCGAGTGGGTGCGCGTGCCGCACGCCGACGGGTCCCTCGTGAAGTTGTCGGTTCAGCCGACCGAGGAGCAACTGCCAGGGCTCTTGACCCTCGCCGATGTGATGGGCACCGGGCACCACGCGGCGGTCTCGGCCGGCGTGACGACCGGCAGCACCGTGGTCGTGGTCGGCGACGGTGCGGTCGGACTCTGCGCCATCATCGCGGCGAAGCGCCTCGGAGCGGCGCGCATCGTCGCGATGTCCCGTCACGCCGACCGCCAGGCGCTCGCGAAGACCTTCGGCGCAACCGACATCGTCGAGGCGCGCGGAGACGATGGTGTTGCCGCGATCAAGGAGATGTTCGACGGTGTCGGGGCCGACTGCGTACTCGAGTGCGTCGGCACGAAAGAGTCGATGGACCAGGCCATCCGCTCGACGCGGCCCGGCGGGATGGTCGGCTACGTCGGCGTTCCGAACGGCGGTGCCGAGCTGCCGATCCGTCGCCTCTTCGGCAATAACGTCGGCGTCAATGGCGGTGTGGCCCCGGTGCGCAACTACATCGAAGAACTGCTGCCGGAGGTTCTCTCGGGAGCGATCAACCCGGGGCTCGTCTTCGACCTGCAGCTGCCGCTCGCCGAGGTCGCCGAGGCCTACGCCGCGATGGACGAGCGTCGCGCAACGAAGGTGCTGTTGCGTCCGTAGGCACCCCTTGCGCGTCGGAAATAGTCGTTGGCAAATCGAGGGCCGCACGGAACCAGAACCGCCACGACTATCGCCTCCCGCGCATCGCGCTCGGCCCCAGGCTGCG
>JAYVNU010000354.1:0-8238 GCA_043758345.1 Lacisediminihabitans sp. | reverse complement strand
CGAGCTTGTTCTGCTGCACGAGGTATTCCATGGCGAAGTGCACGCCGGGCAGATCGCGGCCGGGGATCGCCAGGTCCCGCGGAACGAGGGCTCCGGTCGCGACGACGACGGCGTCGTAGCGCGAGCGCAGGTCGTCCCAGGCGATGTCGACGCCGATGTTCACGCCGGCACGGAATCGCGTACCCTCGGCCAGCATCTGGCGGAGGCGGTTCTCGAGGTGCTTCTTCTCCATCTTGAAGTCCGGGATGCCATAGCGCAGCAATCCGCCGATGCGGTCGTCGCGCTCGAAGACGGCGACGGTGTGCCCGGCGCGGGTCAGCTGTTGGGCGGCGGCGAGCCCTGCCGGCCCTGAGCCGACGACGGCGATGGTCTTGCCGGTGAGCCGCTCGGGGGGATGCGGTTCGACCCAGTCGTTCGCGAAGGCCGTGTCGATGATGGCGACCTCGACCTGCTTGATGGTGACGGCGGGCTGGTTGATGCTCAGCACACAGGATGACTCGCACGGCGCCGGGCAGAGCCGACCGGTGAACTCGGGGAAATTGTTGGTCGCGTGCAACCGCTCGATGGCCTGCCGACCCTCGCCGCGCCAGGTGAGATCGTTCCACTCTGGAATCAGGTTGCCGAGCGGGCACCCCTGGTGACAGAACGGGATGCCGCAGTCCATGCAGCGTCCGGCCTGCGCGCGCGTCGTGGCGGCGTCGCCCTGCTCGTAGACCTCTTTCCAGTCCATGAGTCGCAGCGCGACCGGGCGACGCGGCGGCACCACGCGGTCGCGGGTTTTCAGGAAACCCTTCGGGTCAGCCACCTGTAACCTCCGCGCGTTTGGTCAGTGCAGCCGGTTCCAGACCGAGAGTGTCAACCACCTGTCACCTCCATGATCCGGTTCCAGACGACATCGCCATCGGGGTCGAGACCCTCCTCGACCGCGGTGGCGCGGGTGGCGAGCACCGCCGCGTAGTCACGGGGCAGCACCTTCACAAAACGGGACATCGTCTCCTCCACGTCGTCGAGCATCCGCTTCGCGACGGCGGAGTCGGTTTCGGCGATGTGCTGGGTGAGGAGGTCGGTGACGATCTCGACGTCGCCGGCCCCGAGGGGAAGCAGCTCGAGTTCGCCGGTCGCGAGTGCGTCACGGTTGACCCGCTCTTCCTTCAGGTCGTAGACGTAAGCCGTTCCGCCGGACATTCCGGCGCCGAGGTTGCGTCCTGTGCCGCCGAGGATCAGGGCGAGTCCGCCGGTCATGTATTCGAGGGCGTGGTCGCCGACGCCCTCGACCACCGCGGTGGCTCCGGAGTTGCGCACCAGGAAGCGCTCCCCGACGATCCCGCGCAGGAACATGCCGCCCTGCGTCGCGCCGTACCCGATGACGTTGCCCGCGATGACGTTCGCCTCGGCGTCGAAGGGACTCGCCGAGTCCGGACGGATGACGATCCGCCCCCCGCAGAGACCCTTGCCGACATAGTCGTTGCTGTCGCCGATCAGGCGAAGGGTGATGCCGCTCGGCAGGAATGCACCGAAAGACTGTCCGGCCGTTCCGGTGAGCACGACCTCGATCGTGCCGGAGGGCAGCCCGTTCTCGCCGTGACGCAGAGTGACCTCGTGGCCGAGCATCGTGCCGACGGCCCGTTCGGTGTTGCGGATCGGAAGCGCGATCGTGACCGGGGTTGCATCCGAGAGCGCGTGCGCACTCCGCCGGATGAGTTCGACATCGAAGTGCTTCTCGAGCTCGTGCTTTTGGCCGGTCACATTGCGACGCGGTTCGTCGGCGCCGAATACCGGCCCGGCGAGGATCGGAGAGAGGTCGAGCCCGTCGGCCTTCCAGTGTTCGATCGCGCGGTTGACGTTCAGCAGCTCCGAGTGCCCGATGGCCTCCTCGATGGAATGGAATCCGAGCTCGGAGAGGTATTCGCGCACCTCCTGCGCCAGAAATTCGAAGAAGTTGACGACGAATTCCGGCTTGCCGGCGAAGCGGGCACGCAACTCAGGATTCTGGGTGGCGACCCCGACCGGGCAGGTGTCGAGGTGGCAGACGCGCATCAGGATGCAGCCGGAGACGACGAGCGGAGCGGTCGCGAATCCGAATTCCTCCGCACCGAGGAGAGCTGCGACGATTACGTCACGACCGGTCTTCATCTGGCCGTCGACCTGCACGACGACACGCCCGCGCATCCCGTTGAGCATGAGGGTCTGCTGCGTCTCGGCGAGGCCGAGCTCCCACGGGGTTCCCGCGTGCTTGAGCGAGTTGAGGGGGCTCGCCCCGGTGCCGCCGTCGTGGCCGGAGACGAGAACGACGTCTGCAAGCGCCTTTGTCACCCCGGCGGCGACCGCGCCGATGCCGGACTGACTGACCAGCTTCACGTGCACCCGGGCATCCGGATTCGCGCGCTTCAGGTCGAAGATGAGCTGCTTGAGGTCTTCGATGGAGTAGATGTCGTGATGCGGTGGCGGGCTGATGAGTCCGACGCCGGCGGTCGCGTGGCGGGTCTTCGCAATCCAGGGGTAGACCTTGTTCGACGGCAGCTGGCCGCCCTCGCCCGGCTTTGCGCCCTGAGCCATTTTAATCTGGATGTCGGTGGCATGGGTCAGGTACATGCTCGTGACCCCGAAACGGCCGCTCGCCACCTGCTTGATGGCACTGCGGCGTTCCGGGTCGAGCAGCCGCGCGGTGTCTTCCCCGCCCTCGCCGGTGTTGCTCTTGGCGCCGAGGCTGTTCATCGCGATCGCGAGGGTCTCGTGTGCCTCCTGGCTGATCGAGCCGTAGCTCATCGCGCCAGTGGAAAAGCGCTTGACGATGGCGGAGATGGATTCCACATCGTCGATCGGCACCACGGGCCGCTCGCCCTTCTTCAGCTCGAACAGCCCGCGAATCGTCATCAGGTTGGTCGCCTGCTCGTCTACGAGAGACGTGTATTCGCGGAAGATGTCATACCGGCGGGACCGGGTGGCGTGCTGCAGTCGGAATACGGTGTCGGGGCTGAACAGGTGTGGCGGACCTTCACGGCGCCACTGGTATTCGCCGCCCGTCGCGAGCCGCTCGTGGGCGCTGACCGCGCCGTCTTCCGGGTAGGCGACGGCGTGACGATCGGCGCTCTCCGCGGCGATCACATCGATACCGACACCGCCCAGCAGGCTGGAGGTTCCGGTGAAGTACTGGTCGACGAACGCCGTGTCGAGGCCGACGGCCTCGAAGGCTTGGGCACCGGCGTAGGAGCCGACGACGGAGATCCCCATCTTGGACATGATCTTCAGCACGCCCTTGCCGAGGGCTTTGATGAGGTTCCTCATCGCCCTCTCGGCGCTAATCCCCTGGATCATGCCGCTTCGCACGAGTTCTTCGGCCGTCTCCATCGCGAGATAAGGATTGATGGCAGATGCCCCGTAGCCGACGAGCAGCGCGACGTGGTGCACCTCTCGCACGTCGCCGGCCTCGACGATGAGTCCGACCTTCATGCGGTTCTCGGCGCGAATCAGGTGGTTATGAACGGCGGCGACCATGAGCAGCGACGGCACAGGGGCGAGTTCACGAGTCGAATCGCGGTCGGAGAGCACGAGGAACAACGCGCCGTCTGCGATTGCACGGTCGGCCTCCTCGCACATCGCGGCGATCCGCTGCTCCATCGCCTTCGGACCGTCGTCGACCCGGTAGAGCCCCCGGATGGTGTGGGTCGGGTGGAATCCGGCCTGCGGGGGCATCGGTCCGATGTGCTGGATCTTCGCCAACTCGTCGTTGTCGATGACCGGGAAGTCGAGGATGACCTGGCGCGCATGCTCAGGAGTCGCGTCGAGCAGGTTGCGCTCCGGTCCGAGACCGAGCTTCATCGACGTGACGACCTCCTCGCGGATCGAGTCGAGCGGCGGGTTGGTCACCTGCGCGAATTGCTGCGTGAAGTAGTCGAAGAGCAGGCGCGGACGCTTACTCAGCACGGCGATCGGGGTATCCGATCCCATCGCACCGAGCGGTTCAGCGCCCTTCTCTGCCATCGGGCGCACCAGGACGCGCACCTCCTCCTCCGTGTATCCGAAGGTGCGCTGGCGGCGGGTGACGGATGCCGGAGTGTGCGTGATGTGCTCGCGGTCGGGCAGGTCTTTCAGGTTGATGCGTCCGCTCTCGAGCCACTCCCCCCATGGCTCTGACGCCGCGAGCTCCGCCTTGATCTCGTCGTCTTCGATGAGACGACCGGCCTCCGTGTCAACGAGGAACATCTTGCCGGGGCGCAGCCGCCCCTTTCGGACGATCTTCGCGGGGTCGATCTGCAGCACACCGATCTCACTCGCGAGCACGACGAGCCCGTCGTCGGTGACCAGGTAACGCCCGGGGCGGAGCCCGTTGCGGTCGAGGGTCGCGCCGACCAGCGAGCCGTCGGTGAAGACGAGCGCCGCCGGCCCATCCCACGGCTCCATCAGCATCGAGTGGTACTCGTAGAAGTCGCGGCGGAACGGGTCGATGTCGATCTGGTTCTCGTAGGCCTCCGGAACCATCATCATCATCGCGTGCGGAAGGCTGCGTCCCGCGAGGTTCAGCAGTTCGACGACCTCGTCGAAAGAGGCCGAGTCGCTGGCCCCCGGGGTGATGATCGGAAGGACGGGAGCGAGGTCTCCGAGCAGCTCGGACTCCAGCTGCGACTGGCGCGCGCGCATCCAGTTGCGGTTTCCCTGCACGGTGTTGATCTCGCCGTTGTGGGCGATCATGCGGAACGGCTGGGCGAGCGGCCACGACGGGAAGGTGTTCGTCGAGTACCGGGAGTGCACGAGGGCGAGCTTCGAGACGAAGCGCTCGTCGGAGAGGTCGGGGTAGAAGGGCTCGAGCTGGAGCGTCGTCACCATGCCCTTGTACACGAGGGTGCGGCAGCTGAGCGACGGGAAGTAGGCGTTGAGTTCGCGCTCCGCCCGCTTACGGAGGCGGAACGACTGGCGGTCGAGGACTATGCCGGAGATCGGGGCATCCACCGCTCCGTCGCGAGTGCTCGACAGGAAGAGCTGGTCGAAGAAGGGCATCGCTTCGCGCGCGAGCGTTCCGAGGCCGTCGGGGTGTACGGGTACGGCACGCCAGCCGAGGACGCGGAGATCTTCCTCGGCTGCGAGCAACTCGATGCCGCCTTTCACCGCGGCGCGCTCGGCGTCGTCCCTCGGAAGGAAGGCCGTTCCGACGACGTAGGAGCCGACGGGCGGCAACTCGAAGTCGACGACCGAGCGGAGGAAGGCATCCGGAATCTGGGTGACGATGCCAGCACCATCCCCGGTTCCGGCGTCGGAGCCGATGGCCCCGCGGTGTTCGAGATTGCGGAGCGCTCCTAGGGCGGCGTCGATGATGTCATGACCGGCCGTGCCGCGAAGCGTCGCGACCATCGCGAGACCGCAGGCATCGCGCTCCCGGGAGGGGTCGTACATCCCGCTCGCCGCCGGGGCGGTACTAAAGCGGGAAAAGGGTGGCGTGAGTGCCATCGAGGGAACCGTCCTCACGAAGAAACGAGAGCGTGTGGGACTGCGGCGGCCCGTGGAGTGTAGTGAAGATCGAAGGCTACGAGCAGCCCTGCCCTCCGCTACTTCTTGCCAGCCCCGCTTGTGACGGACCGTGTGGCTTTGACCGATTCGGTATTCGTTGTGTCGGTGACAGTGACAGGTCCGCCGTTGGATGCTGCGAGGTCATCGGTGTCCGAATAGGTGTCTTCCGAGTGTACCGCAGCGGGGGCTTCCCATCCTCGCCCCTGGCGGTAAACCGACGGTTCCCGACCGGTATGACGCCTCGACTGCCGCGCGAACACGGCGAGGCCGATGATGATGGCGAGAAAGGCAAGCCAGACGCCCGTGCGGATGCCGAGCAAGTGCAGGCTCGGATCGATGCGGAGCGACTCGACCCAGCTGCGACCGAGGCCGTACCAGACGAGGAAGAGGCCGAACAGCTTGCCCCACTGCAGGTCGAACCTCGAAGCGGCGAACAGCAGCACGCCGATGCCGGCCAGATCCCAGATCAGCTCGAAGGCGAAGGTCGGTTGGAAGACCGTCGACGCGGGGAGGCCGATGGGAAAACTCGCGTCGGATGACGGGATCTGCACTCCCCACGGCGCGCTGGTCGGCGTGCCGTAGTACTGCCGTTCGAACCAGTCGCCGAGCCGCTCCGATGCCATCGCGAAGAGAAGCCCGGGCACCGCGGCATCGAGGACGCCTCCTAGGCGGAGGCCGACGATGCGGCACGCGACGGCCGCGCCGAGTACTCCCCCGAGGAGGACGCCGAAGAGCGAGAGTCCGCCCTCCCAGACATAGAGCGCGGTAAGCGGATTGCGACCGGCGCCGAAGTAGAAGCCCGGCTGCGTCAGGACATGGAGGGTGCGCCCGACGATGAAAGATCCGATGATCGCCCCGATCGTCACCTCGACGATGATTCCCGGCTCGGCCCCGTGCTTCGTGAGCCGCCGGGAGGTGACGATGATGCCGACGATGATCCCCAGCACGATGCAGGCCGTTGACGCCCGCAGGTCGATGTTCAGCCCGAAGGACTTCCAGAACGTGTCCCGAAAGAACTGGCCGAGATTGAACACCTGCCAATAGTCGTTCGGACTGGGAATGCTCAGGGGGAGAACCAAGGTCCTAGATGCCTTTCGTGCAGGAGGACTGCGGGGGTGGTGCCGGTCGAAAACCTAGCTAAGCGTACAACCCGCTCTGCACAGCCAGATTCTCCGACGGCGGCGGGCGATGGTCAGTGCTTGCCGGAACTCAGTGCCGCTGCGGTGGCGGCGACACCGGCCACACCGCCGTCGGCTAGGGATTTTACGAGGGCAGAGCCGACGATCGCCCCGTCGGCGTACTGCAGCACCTCGCGCACCTGCTCGGCGGTCGAGATGCCGATGCCGACGCAGGAGTTCTCTGCGCCCGCAGCCGTGAGCCTGGCGACGAGGCGGCGGGCCGCGGCATCCACATCGTGACGGGCCCCGGTGATACCCATGGTCGAGACGGCGTAGACAAAGCCGCAGCTGGCCGCGACGGTGTCGGCGAGTCGGGCATCCGTCGAGGAGGGAGCGGCGAGGAAGACCCGGTCGAGCCCGGTGCGCTCGCTGACGGCGATCCACTCGGCAGCGGAGTCGGGCGTGATGTCGGGGGTGATCAGGCCGCCGCCGCCGGCCCCGATGAGGTCTGACGCGAAGCGCTCGACGCCGTATTGCGCTACCGGGTTCCAGTAGGTCATGACGAGAATCGGGGCATCCACCCGGGAGCGGATACCCTCGACGGCCCGGAACACGTCGCTGACCCGGAATCCGGCGGCGAGGGCGGTCTGGGTCGCCTCCTGGATGACCAGGCCGTCCATGACCGGGTCGGAGTATGGCAGACCGAGTTCGAGAATGTCGACGCCGTTCTCGACCAACGCGACGGCCGCGTCGATACTGGTGGCGAGATCGGGGAAGCCGACAGGGAGGTAGCCGATGAGCGCTCCGCTGCCGGCCTCCCGGCGAGCACGGATCGTCGGGCCAGCCGTGGTGAGCGTGACCGAGCGGGTGTCGGTCATTCCTGTCGCGCTCCCTCATCGAAGAGGTCGAACCAGGTGCCGGCGGTCTGTACGTCCTTGTCGCCACGGCCGCTGAGATTCATGAGGATGATCGAGTCCGGACCGAGCTCGCGTCCGAGCTTGAGTGCACCCGAGAGGGCGTGCGCGGATTCGATGGCTGGGATGATGCCCTCGGTGCGGCTGAGCAGGCGCAACGCCTCCATCGCCTCGGTGTCGGTCGTCGGCAGGTACGTCGCCCGCCCGATGTCGGCGAGGTAGGCGTGCTCCGGACCGACTCCGGGGTAGTCGAGTCCGGCGGAGATCGAGTGCGACTCGACGGTCTGGCCATCCGCGTCCTGGAGGAGGTAGCTGCGTGCGCCGTGCAGGATACCGGGGCGCCCGCGCTCAATGGATGCCGCATGCCGCTCGGTGTCGATGCCGTCGCCCGCGGCCTCGTAGCCGAAGAGCTTCACGTCCGGGTCGTCGAGGAAGGCATGGAAGATGCCGATCGCGTTCGAGCCGCCGCCGACACAGGCTGCCACGGCATCCGGAAGTCGTCCGGTGAGGTCGAGCACCTGCTGCCGAGCCTCCTCGCCGATGATCTTCTGGAAGTCGCGCACCATTGCCGGGAACGGGTGCGGGCCGGCCGCCGTTCCGAAGATGTAATTGGTGGTGTCGACCGAGGTGACCCATTCGCGGTAGGCCTCGTTGATCGCGTCTTTGAGCGTGCGCGACCCGGTGGTCACCGAGACGACCTCCGC
>JAYVNU010000353.1:0-8248 GCA_043758345.1 Lacisediminihabitans sp. | reverse complement strand
CGCGCGACCGCATCCTCGTTCCCAATCGCTTCAGCGTGCGGCTTTCGCCGGCCGACTTCGAACGCATGACCGCCATCGGTCCGACGTTGATCGATTCCCTCACCCAGCTCGTGCAGCAGCATGCGGTCGCTCAGCATTACCAGTTCTCCGGCGGCATCACCATCGCCTTCATCGAAGACCAGGCACTCACGACGGGCGTCGTGCAGATCGACTCGGTCAGCGTGAAGGGTACAGTCCGCTGGACCCCGGTACTGGACGTCGCAGGCAAGCGATACCCGATCCTCAAGTCCCGCACCCTCATCGGCCGCGGCAGCGATGCCGACATCACCGTCGATGACACCGGAATCTCCCGCAAGCACGTCGAGGTCCTCTGGGACGGCACCCGCGCAGAGGTCAATGATCTTGGCTCGACGAACGGCTCGAAACTCAATGGCGAACGCGTGACGAAGGCACCGTTGCCTCCAGATTCGGTGATCGATATCGGCCGAACCCGTATTGTTTTCCGAGTGCTTGCCCAATCTTCGGATGTCGACCAGTTCTCCGACCTGCGCTCGGGCGATGAGACCGGCGGTCTCCAATGAGCCAGCTCACCCTCCTGCTGCTGCGTTTCGGGCTGCTGCTCATCCTCTGGGTCTTCGTGTTCGCGATCGTCTATTCGCTGCGCTCCGACCTGTTCGGCCAGCGCGTTCGCAAACAGCCGACGCCCCCGGCCAACGCCGCGCCGTTCATCGCATCCGCGATAGCGCCAGCCGCCGTTCCACCAGCCGCCACCCCCGCGTCCGCCACTCCGGCATCCGCATCTTCCGCGCCTTCGCGCCCGCTCTTCCCGGCCCCCGCCGCCCCTCCCATTCAGCCTCTGTCGGCTACCCCTTCGAGCATCGCTGCCACCCGGCTCGTCATCACGTCCGGCCCGAAGGAAGGGCTCGAACTGACCCTCCCGAACGAACCACTCACAATCGGTCGTTCGAGTGAGAGCGGCCTCGTGATCCGCGACGACTACACGTCGACCCATCACGCCAGACTGATGCGCTGGGACGAGTCGTGGGTCGTCCAAGACCTAGACTCGACGAACGGCACGTTTCTCGACGGCACCCGGGTAACCCTTCCAACGCCGGTACCTCTCAACACACCGGTCAGGATCGGCACGACCAGTTTCGAACTTCGGCGGTAGGCGAATGGCAGCTTCCGGCACGAGTGTGGCTGTTTCGCATGTGGGCAGAATCCGCGCGAACAACCAGGACTCCGGCTATGCGGGCACGCAGCTCTTCGTCGTCGCCGACGGCATGGGCGGTCATGCCGGTGGCGATGTCGCCTCCGCCATCGCCCTCAAGCGCGTCATGGAGGCCGACAAGTCGTACGCCTCGGCCAACGATGCGGAGTTCGCACTCCACGCCTCGCTGATCGCGGCGAACTCCCTTCTCGCAGAAACGGTCTTCGAGCACCCTGAACTCACCGGAATGGGCACGACGGTCAGCGCCATCCTCCGCTCCGGCAATGAACTCGCCATCGCGCACATCGGGGATTCGCGCATCTACCTGCTGCGAGACGGCGCACTCAAACAGATCACCGCCGACCATACCTTCGTGCAACGCCTCGTCGACAGCGGTCGGATCACGCCAGAGGAAGCCGCCGTTCATCCCCGCCGGTCGGTGCTGATGCGCGTGCTCGGAGATGTGGATGCTTCTCCCGAAATCGATACGACGGTGCACGATACGCTCCCCGGCGACCGATGGCTGCTCTGCTCCGATGGACTGTCGAGTTACGTCTCAGACGAGAAGATCGAGGTGGTGCTCACCGGCCTCGCGAATACCCGTGAAGCAGCCGATCGCCTCGTCAAGGAGAGCCTCGACCAGGGTGCGCCAGACAACGTGACCGTGGTGCTCGTCGACATCGACGGGACCTCCGACTCCGCCGCGTCGCCGGTCATGATAGTCGGGTCGGCCGCACTTCCGCTCTCGTTCGAGGGTGAGATGGGCCGACGACCGCTCCGTCTGCCGACGCTGCTGCTGCATCCGCTGAAGTCGACCCAGCAGGAGGACAGCCACTTCGAGCCGGAGTCGGAGGAGTATCTCGATGAGCTGATCCTCGAAGACCGTCGGCGTGCGCGCACGCGCCGCGCCGCATGGCTCGTCGGCGCCGCCATTATCGTCCTCCTCATCATCGCCGCGCTCTTCGTCGGCTATCGGGTGACACAGACGCATTATTACGTCGGCGGCGATGGACAGACCGTCGCGATCTATCGCGGAATCCAGCAAGACATCGGCCCGATATCGCTGCACAGCGTCTACCAGCAGACGAGCATCAAGCTCGCTGATCTCTCCAGCTACACGAAGCAGAGTGTCATAGCGACGATCAGCGCCGACAATCTCGCCGACGCGAAGAGCATCCTCCAGCGCCTCTCGAACGGCTCACAGTAGCCATGCCCAGAAGCGATACCGTGGCAACCACGCAGCTCGGCCGAGCCGCCGGTCCTTCCGTTGACGCCGGCCAGCGAGCGACGTTCACGAACACGATCCGGTTGCGCCTCCGAGTGCCCGCCAAGCTGCGCAACCTCGAGCTCATGCTGCTGATCTTCGCGATCGTGATCGCGATCGTCGCGATCGGTCTCGTTCAGCTCGGTGCGATCGGCAGGCTCTTCCCGCACATGCTCGAGCTCGGCGGGGCGCTCGGGCTGCTCGTGATCGCGCTGCACATCGTGCTTCGTTTTGCCGCACCGCAGGCCGATCCGTTCATCGTGCCCGTCGCATTCGTTCTCAACGGCATCGGCATCGCCGAGATTTACCGCATCGATATCGCGAAGAAGTTCACCGGGTGGCAGGGTGCCGGTGCACGGCAGATCGTCTGGACCGGCCTGGCGATCGTGCTGGCGATCGCCGTCATCGTCATCATCCGCAATCACCGGGTGTTGCAGCGGTACCGCTACGTCGCGATGTTCGTCGGAATCGTGCTTCTCCTCCTGCCGATGCTTCCGGGAATCGGGCAGACCGTGAACGGCGCACGGCTCTGGATCCACCTCGGTGGATTCCAGTTCCAGCCGGGTGAATTGGCGAAGATCGCCCTCGCCGTGTTCTTCGCCGGATACCTGGTGAGCGCGCGCGACAGCCTGTCGATGGTCGGGCGCAAGATTCTCGGCATCCGCTTCCCGCGCGCTCGCGACCTCGGGCCGATCCTCGTGATCTGGGCGGCCGCGATGAGTGTGCTCATCTTCCAGCACGACCTGGGCACCGCGCTGCTGTACTTCGGGCTATTTCTCGTGATGATCTATGTCGCGACCGCGCGGATCAGCTGGGTCATCCTCGGGCTTGGCCTGTTCGGCGGCGGCGCGGTGGTCGCGAGCCAGAGCCTCAGCTATGTCCACGCACGATTCGCCGCCTGGCTCGATGCGTTCAATCCACAGATCTACGGCGCTCCCGGCGGCAGCTACCAGCTCGTCCAGGGGCTGTTCGGACTCGCTCACGGAGGGCTCGTCGGCACCGGGCTCGGCCAGGGACGCCCGACCATCGTGCCCCTCGCCGAGAGCGACTACATCATCGCGAGCCTCGGCGAAGAGCTCGGGCTGGTCGGGCTGTTCGCCATCCTCGCGCTCTACCTGCTCTTCGTCTCGCGCGGGTTCCGCATCGGATTCGCCGGGCAGGATGACTTCGGTCGCCTCCTCGGGGTCGGCCTCGCGTTCACCATCGCCCTCCAGACGTTCATCGTGATCGGCGGCGTGACCCGGGTGATCCCGCTCACCGGGCTGACAACACCATTCCTGGCCGCCGGCGGTTCGTCGCTCGTCGCGAACTGGATCATCGCGGCACTCCTTCTTCGTCTGTCCGACAGTGTTCGCAACCAATCGAAACTGGTGGTCTGACCATGAATCGGGAATTGAAGCGGGTCAGCCTCGCAGTGCTCATCATGTTCATCGCGCTGTTCGCCTCGACGACCGTCATCTCGGTATTCCAGGTCGACAACCTGCGCAACAACGCGCACAACGTGCGAACGATCTACGACAGCTACTCCGCGGAACGCGGGCCGATCCTCGTCGGCGGACAACCGATCGCGCAGTCGACCCCCGTCAGCGACGCCTACAAGTTCCAGCGCGTGTACTCGAATCCACAGGTGTACTCGGCCGTCACCGGGTATTACACGCTCAACCAGGGCAATACCGGCGTTGAGGGCGCGCTCAACGACTACCTGAGCGGCACCGCGAACGATCAATTCCTCGACAAGGTCAACTCGCTGCTGACCGGACAGAGCCCCAAGGGCGCAGCGGTCTCGCTCACCATCGATCCGCGCGTCCAGCAGGTGGCCTGGGACGCGCTCGGCACCCACACGGGCGCGATCGTCGCCCTCAATCCCAAGACCGGCGCCATCCTCGCGATGGTCTCGAAGACCGCGTACGACCCGAACGTGCTGGCCTCGCACAGCACCAAGGATGTGATCGCCGCTTACAAGCAGCTGGCCGCATCCCCACAACGCCCGCTTCTCAACCGAGCGATCGGCGGCGACCTCTATCACCCCGGATCGGTCTTCAAGCTGGTGGTCGCGTCGGCGGCCATCGACAGCGGAAAGTTCACGGCCGCCAGCGAGTTTCCGAACCCGGCAACTCTCAGGCTCACCGGCACCAACACCTTCATCAACAACGCGGAGGGCGGAACCTGCGGCGGCACGCCGACGGCGACGATCGCGACCGCCCTTCGCCTCAGTTGCAACATCCCGATGGCCCAGCTCGGCTCAGCGCTCGGATCCAGCACGATCTCGAAATACGCGACGGCGTTCGGCTACGGACAGAAGCTCAACGTGCCGATGGCCGTCAGCCCGAGCATCTATCCGGTGAACACCGACGCTGCAAAGGTCGAACTCTCGTCCTTCGGGCAGGATGAGGATCGCGTGACGCCACTGCAGGTCGCGATGACGTCAGCGGCGATCGCGAACGGCGGAAAGCTCATGAAGCCCACCCTCGTCCAGCAAATCGCGGCCTCCGACCTGACGGTCATCCAGCCGTTCCAACAGGTTTCGCTCGGCAATCCGATCACCGCCGCGACGAGCGCGACGATGACCCAGTTGATGATCGCCGACGTCGCGAACGGCGCGGCAAGTAATGCGAGAATTAGCGGGGTCGACGTGGCGGGCAAGACCGGTACAGCTCAGAACGGCGTCGGACGGCCCTACACTGTCTGGTTCACCGGGTTCGCGCCCGCGAACGACCCGCAGGTGGCTATCGCGGTGGTCGTCGAAAACAATTTGAGCTTTGGAAACGCGGTCGCGGCCCCGATGGCCAAATCAGTCATACAGGCGGTGTTGAGCAAATGAGACCCACGAGTGGCCTCACCTTCGGTGGTCGGTACCAGCTGTCGAGCCGCGTCGCAATCGGCGGGATGGGCGAGGTTTGGCAGGCGACCGATCTCGTCATCGGGCGCACCGTCGCCATAAAGATCCTCAAAGACGAATATCTCGGAGATCCCGGATTCCTCGAGCGGTTCCGCGCCGAGGCGAGGCACGCTGCGCTGGTCAATCACGAGGGCATTGCGAACGTCTTCGACTACGGCGAGGAAGACGGCAGCGCCTTCCTGGTCATGGAACTCGTGCCCGGCGAGGCACTGTCGACCATCCTCGAGCGCGAACGGGTGCTGTCAACCGATCGAGTGCTCGACATCGTCGCCCAGACGGCCAATGCTCTTCACGCTGCTCACTCCGCGGGCCTCGTCCACCGCGACATCAAGCCGGGCAACCTGCTGATCACGCCGGATGGCCGGGTCAAGATCACCGATTTCGGCATCGCGAGGATCGCCGACCAGGTGCCCCTCACCGCGACCGGCCAGGTGATGGGAACGGTTCAGTACCTCTCGCCTGAGCAGGCCAGCGGACATCCGGCGTCCCCCACGACCGACATCTACTCCCTTGGGATCGTCGCCTACGAGGCTCTCGCCGGGCGTCGACCGTTCACCGGCGAGTCGCAGGTCGCGATCGCGATGGCCCAGATCAACGAGAAGGCACCAGACCTGCCAGTCACGGTCTCCGAGCCTGTTCGCAATCTCGTGATGGCGTGCATCGCGAAGAACCCGGCAGACCGTCCGGCCTCCGCAGCGCATCTGGCGAGAGCGGCGCAGGCGCTTCGCCGTGGGGATGTCGCAGGAGCCGCGTCATCCGTACCCGGCGTGCTCGCCGGGGTGTCCGCCGCCGCGTTCAGCGTTCCGAGCAAGACGTCGATGGCCACTCAACTGCTGCCGAGCGCGCCGCCGCCCGACCAGCCTGTGCCGCACACCGAGACCCGCAGCCGCAGTCCGTGGACGGTGCCCCTGATCGGTCTGGCCGCCCTTCTGGTCATCGCGGTCATCATCAGCCTGATCGCGATCTTCGCCAACCCGCCCACAAAACCCTCCCCGACCACCAATCCGGCGACGACAGCACCGTCGGTCACGCCGACCCCGACGCCGACGCCGTCGATCACGCCGGCCAGCTCGAAGGTCGCCATCACGCTCGACCAGTTCAAGGGAAAGACCCCGAACCAGGTGAGCGCCCTGCTCACTCAGTACAATCTCTCGGGAAAGCTGGTTCCCGATTCCGCCCCGGCCCAGCTGCCGGCCGACGCCGGAACGGCGTACGCGGTCGCCCCGACGGGCAATGTCGACAAGGGTTCTACCGTCGAGGTCGACTTCTATGGAGACTTCCCGACCCCGCCGGCGCCCGGCGCACCGACGACCACCCTCACCGGACCGCCGTATTCGGCCGCCGGGGACTCAACGGTTCCGCTCGGAGTGCCGAGCTACACGAGCTGCCCGGGCAAGTCGACGCTCACCGGCTACAACATCACCGCCAGCAAAGGATCGACCGTCACCGTCAATGGCACCACCGTGACGCCGACGACCGCGGTTCCGGCGAATACAACGACGATCCAATGGAAGCTGCAGAGCACGCCAGGCGACAACACCATCTCCTACGTCGCTCTCTGCTCGGGTGCACCATCCACCGCATCGCCGACTCTCACGGTGACCGGAACGTAAGCCGACATCGGAACGTAAGCCGCCACCGGCACGTAAGCCGCCACCGGCACGAGCACGGCCCGCCGTGCACACCGGCCTCTTACCCGTCACCCATTACACTTACTTTCGAACTCGGCGCACTACTGACCTGGACGCACTACTGACCTCGACGCACCGGTGACCTGGTGCATGACTGACATAAAGCACCACCGACCTGCCGCACTACCGACGGAGATATGATTCGTGACTGACGACGGTACCCGCGTACTTGCCGGCCGGTACCAGGTCGGCGCGCTGATCGGGCGCGGCGGTATGTCCGATGTGCACGTCGGCACCGATTCGCGCCTCGGCCGTCGCGTCGCGATCAAGCTGCTCAAGCCCTCTCTCGCCACCGACCCGCGATTTCGGATGCTCTTCCGCGAAGAGGCACAGAAGGCGGCGCGGATGGCGCATCCGACGATCGTCCGCGTGTTCGATGCGGGCGAAGAGACGGTCGCCGAGCCGAACGGCCTCGAGTCCCAGGTGCCCTTCATCGTCATGGAATACGTCGACGGCCGCCTGCTCAAAGACATCGTCGCCGACGGTCCGCTCGAGCCGAAGGAAGCGGTGCGCATCGTCTCCGGCATGCTGACGGCGCTCGAATACAGCCACCGCGCGCTTCTCGTCCACCGCGATATCAAACCCGGCAACGTCATGGTCACCCAGAATGGCCAGGTCAAGGTGATGGACTTCGGCATCGCTCGGGCCGTCTCCGACAACTCGTCAACGGTGGCGGATACGAGCGCCGTCCTCGGAACCGCCCAATACTTCTCGCCCGAGCAGGCCCGCGGTGAGACAGTGGATGCCCGCACCGACCTCTACTCGACCGGCGTCGTGTTGTTCGAGCTCCTCACCGGCCGCCCGCCCTTTCGTGGGGACCGCGCCGCCGCCGTCGCCTACCAGCACATCAGTGAGGCCGCCGTCGCCCCAAGCACGCTCAATCCCAAGGTCTCGCCGGCACTCGACGCAGTCGTGCTGCACGCCCTGGCGAAAGACAAGTTCGACCGTTTCCAGACTGCTGCGGAGTTCCGTGTCGAGCTCGAGGCGGCCGGTGATGGGGAAGTCATGGCCCGTCGAGCTCCGGCCGCGGTGAAAGACTTCAATTCAACCCTGTTCGGGGTCAACCCGAACGCGACAGCCGGCACGGAGGCCGCCCTCCGGCAGCTCGCGGCTCCCGACAACGAACGAGCGGTTCGCACCCAGAACCGCCCTCCGGTCGCCTGGATCTGGGTCGGGATCGCGAC
>JAYVNU010000352.1:0-8256 GCA_043758345.1 Lacisediminihabitans sp. | reverse complement strand
TCGATGCACAGTTCGATGAGGTGATCGACTTCGCCGGCATCGGCGACTTCCTCGACACCCCCTACAAGCACCTCTCCAGCGGAATGAAAGTGCGGATCGCCTTCGCGGTCATCTCCCGACTCGAGGAGCCCATCATCCTCGTCGATGAGGTGCTTGCCGTCGGAGACAAGGCGTTCCGAGAGAAGTGCTACACACGCATTGAGGAGCTCTTGGCGGGCGGGCGTACCTTGTTTTTCGTGTCCCACAGTGAAAAAGATCTCCGACGATTCTGCACACGCGGCCTCTACCTCGACAAGGGAGCGCTCGTTCTCGATGCCCCCATCGAGGAAGTGTTGGACCGCTACAACGACGAATACGGTGTGAAGAAGTGAGCATCGTGCCGAGCGGGCGCCAGGCGCAGGTCGAGAAGGGTCTCGAGCGGTTGCTATCGGTGCAGCGGCCGGTCGTGCTCGCCCACATCCGCGCCATCCGTCGCCGTAATCCGAATGCAACTCCTACGCAGGTCGTCGCCATCCTCGAGCGGCGCTATCTCGCCGCGGTCACTTCCGGTGGGGCTGCGGTCGGAGCGAGCGCTGTCATCCCCGCCGTCGGTGTCGGTATCTCGCTCGCTTTGTCCGCCGTCGAGACCGCAGGTTTCCTCGAGGCGAGCGCGCTGTTTGCACAGTCCATCACCGAGGTGCACGGAATAGCGGTGGACGAGCCTGAGCGCGCCAGAACCCTTGTGATGACGATGATGCTCGGATCTGCCGGCTCGGATCTGATCAAGCAGCTCGCCGGGCAGGCGACGGGCAAGGGCAAGACCCGACCGAAGTTCTGGGGAGAGCTCGTCACCAAGAGCCTTCCCGAGGCCGCGCTCAACCAGGTGACCTCCCGCATCCAGCACACCTTCGTTCGGCGCTTCGCGACGAGCCAGAGTGCCAACGTCGTGGGCCGCGCACTGCCTTTCGGCATCGGAGCGGTCATCGGCGGAACCGGCAACCACATGCTCGGTCGCCGGGTCGTGACGAGTTCGCGCGGGGCTTTCGGGCCGGCTCCGCAATTCTTTCCGTTGGTGCTCGAACCGGGCCACCGTACCGACGGCGACTCCGCGCCGCAACAATGGGCAACAAGGGTCGGCGATGCCGGTCGGGCGATCGGTGCGAGGGCGCGCAGCATCCTGCCGCTCCGAGGGCCCCGCGGAGCACGACGGTCACCGGAGTCGACAGAGCAATCGCCGCCTGCAGCCGAACGGTAAGCCCCCTCCTCCACTCCTCAACCAGGCGGCATTCGCCGCCGATGACACAGGTCGATTCGTCCGCCACGAAATAGCGCCTTTCCGGTCGGATGTCGTGGATAGCGTGCGCCCATGACCGGTCCACGCTCCGCCCCGCCCGACGCCTCCGCCTACCCTGTTCCCTTCGAAATCGAGAGAGATGCTGGCCCGCGACGCTACCTCCTCCGCAACACCGGACAGGAGCGAGTGGATGGCGTAAGCCTCAGCCTCCTCGGCGCCGGTGTCATGCCGGCGAGTGCGCCATCATCCCTCGACCCGGGTGACACCCTCGACGTACTCATCTCGGCCCGCGATCTCGCGCGCAGCACCGTGCTCGTGGTGCGCTGGTTCCGGCCGAGCGGTGAGGAGTATCTCTGGCGCGTGAGTTTCTAGCGCCCGCGGCATGGCGCGAGCTACGTCGCCCGTGATGCGGGGTCCGCTCCTGCCGACGGTCGGTGACGGTCGCGAAAGATCAGAGCGAGAGATGCAGGCGAAGCGCATCGTCACGCTCTTTCATTCTTCTCTCGGGGATTCGCCCGAGGAGTTTCACCAGCCGTTCGGTGGAAATCGACCTGACCTGCTCCGCCTGCGCTTTCGAATCCAGGGCAACCCGGATTCTCGCGCTCGAATCAAGAGTTGGAACGGTCAGCCAGTGCCGTCAGAGGAGCGCGATACGAGCCGGCTGCTAGGCTCCAACCGTGCCCGGGTTCACTTTTGCGAGGGGTAATGCGCGCAAGCTCTTGTCGCTTCCGCTCTACGCACTCGGAGCTGCCGCAAGTCTCGTGGTCCCACGCTCGCCAGTGCAATGGGTCTTCGGATCCGGGCCCGGTATCGGCGAGGGCGCACTCGAGCTCTATCGATTCGTGAGCGCGAATCATCCGGAATGTCGCGTCGCCTGGCTCGCCAGGGACGAGGCGGATGTCGCTGCCGCAGCGGCGCTGGGTGTGCCGGCGATCGTGAAGACCGGCGCATCCGGACTGTGGCTCACGCTGCGCGCGCGCGTGATCGTCATCACCCACGGATTCGGCGACGTCAATCGGTACGGCACGCGTTCGGCCTTCGTCGTGCAGGTCTGGCACGGAATTCCGCTCAAGCTGATCCAGCTCGATTCTCCTGTGACGATGCACCTCGGCATTCCCGGCGAGAGCAGACTTCGCGGTGTGCTCCGACGGTTCTACCGCCAGGGATATTCTGCGATCAGTCTTATGCCGGCGGCATCCGAACTCGTTGCCACCCGGTTGCGCACCGCGTTCGGGCTGGCGGCGGAGGTCGTCGTGACGGGCGATCCCCGGGACGATCCCTTGTCGATCGGCACACTGGAGCAACGGGTGCAGCGGGCACGGGCCGCGATCTTCGCGGCGCTTTCGCTCAACGACGATGGCCGTCGCGCCATCCTGCTCGCGCCGACCTGGCGCGACGGCGAGACGGATCCCGGCATACCGTCCGACGGTGAGTGGGCAGAGATCGCCTCGTGGCTCGAAGCGACGGATTCGCTGCTCATCATCCGCCCGCATCCCCTCGGAGTCGGAGAGTATCGCGCCGGCACGGCCGTCTCGTCGCGCATCCGGCTGCTCGCGTCCGATCTAGCGACGGAGATCACCCCGCTCCTGCCGGCCTTCGACGTTCTGGTGACGGACTACTCCTCGGTTGCCTACGACTTCTCCCTCGTCGGCGGCCCGATGTTCTTCCTCGCTCCCGACGAGGAGTCGTACACGGGGTCCCGCGGACTCTATGAGCCCTATCGCGACTTCAGCGGCGGGCGCGAGGTTCGCAATTGGACCGCGCTGCTCGCCCAACTCGCCCTGTTCGACGACGACACCGCGTTCGCCGCCGAGGTTCGCCGGCACAGCGACACGCTGCGGGACCGGCACTTCGCGTTTCACGACGGCCGGAACACTGCGAGAGTGTATTCGGAGATCTCCGACAGACTGGATGCACGATGACGAGCGACGGGGTAGCGGCCGAGTCGAGTCTCGTCATCGATTTTGTCGAGGTGGATGCCGCGGACTCCCCCTCGATCCTGCTCGCCGGCACGTTCGTCGGTCGGCTGCCGGGCGAGGTCGGTTTCATCGGAGCGCGCCAGCGCCTCATCGCGCACCCTGTGGCGAACGGCCCGCGCTGGTCGGCGACTCTCCCGCTCCTCGCATCGGAGTGGCACGGCCCGCTTCTCCCCCCGCGGTCGGGAAGGTACGTCGGCACCGCCACGGTCGACGAGCACACCGTGATCCCGGCCTCGCAGCTCCTTATCGGCGTGACGCGCATCACGCTCGTGCGCGAGGGGCGTACGCTCGTCGCCCGTTTCGCGTCCCCGCTCCTCGACCGTGAGCGCGGTCCGCTCCAGCAAGCGGCCCTCGAATCCGACTACCGCTCGACGACCTACGAGCCGCTCAACGCCATATTCTTCGAGAGCTTCTTCGGGCGAAACGCCTCCTGCAACCCACTCGCGATCGACCGGGCGCTGGCGGAGCAGCGTCCCGACATCCGGCGCTACTGGAGTGTGGCGGATGCCTCGGTCGAGGTGCCGCCGGGTGCCATCGCGATCATGGAGGGTAGCGCCGAGTGGTGGCGCATCCGCGGGTCAGCCCGCCTCATCGTCGTCAATGACTGGCTTCGCAAACGCTATGCCAGGCGGAGCTATCAGACGGTATTGCAGACGTGGCACGGCACGATGTTGAAACGACTCGCCCTCAGCCGACGACGACAGGGCGTGCGATCAGCGATCGCGACCCTGCGCGAAAGTCGTCGCTGGAACATCCTCCTCGCCCAGAATCCCTACTCACGCAAAGTATTCCGCCGGGCGTATGGATACCTCGGACAGGTCTGGGAAGACGGCTATCCGCGAGACGACGTACTTCTCACCGGGGATCCGGCTGCCGTCCGTCGTCGACTCGGTGTCGCCGAGGGTATGACAGTGCTTCTCTATGCGCCCACCTGGCGGGACGACCGTCCCGACCACGTCGACCATCTCGATGTCGCCCGCTTCGCGGAGCAGCTCGGCCCGGGATATGTCACCTTGATCCGAGGTCACTCCCGCACGCTCCTCCCCGGAGAGAATGTTTATGCTGACCGGGTGGTAGATGTTACCGGATATCCGGATATCTCTCAGCTCTTTCTCGTCGCCGATGCTCTCATCACGGACTATTCGTCGGTGATGTTCGATTTCACCGTCACCGGAAAACCGCTCTTCTTCTTCACCCCCGATCTCGAGCACTACCGTGAGACGCTTCGAGGCTTCTACTTCGACCTCATCGCCATCGCTCCGGGTCCCGTCGTCTCGACCCTCGACGAGTTGGTCGCGCTGGTTCGCACCCGCGCCGAGATCGCACCCCGGTTTGCTGCCCGCTACGCCGAGTGGCGCTCGCGCTTCAATCCGAAGGATGACGGACGCGCCGCCGAGCGGGTCGTCGTGCGCCTGCTCGCCGAAGGCTACATCGGCTGAGCTGTCGGTGCCGCCGTGAGGTTGTCAGATGCCGGTGCGCGACGTGTCGACCGCATCCTTCGCCCCGCGGAAGACCCCGAGGATGAACCCGGCCCCCCAGCTGACATGCATGGTGGGCAGAACGTAGAAGAACCGCCACCGATCACTCCAGGTCGGCCCGCCACCCCGGGTGAAACTCAGCAGCACGAGAAGCACGACATAGGCGAGCGGCGCGAGATAGACGACCGAGAGCACGGCACTCGGCCAGCCTCGCACCACGCCCGTGAGCTGGACCACCGCAAGCACGATGCTCAGCGCCAACGCGATAACCAGCACGGGTGGCACGAAGAAGCGCCACGGATTGCGCCCGCGGTAGCGACGAACGAGTTCACCGCGCCAGATACCGGTCGCACAGAATTGCCGCACCAGTTTCGTCCAGCTCTCGCGCGGCCAGTAGGTCACCTCGAGGGTCGGGTCGAACCAGACGGCATGGCCGGCACCCCTGATGCGGAGGTTCAGTTCCCAGTCCTCACCGCGACGGATCGTCTCGTCGAAGAGGCCAACCTCGTCGAGCGCCTCTCTACGGAACACACCGAGGTAGGCCGACTCGGCTGGCCCCTCTTCGGCACCACCGTGATAGCTGCCGCCGCCGAGACCGAATCGGCTGTTGTAGGCGCGGGCGACCGCGGATTGAAACGGAGTCTTGCCGCGAGCCTTCATCACCCCGCCGACGTTGGCGGAGCCCGTCCGGTCGAGCACGGCGATGGCCCGCTTGGTGTAACTCGGTTCGAGCTCAGAGTGGGCGTCGACGCGCACGATGATCGGATAGCGACTTGCGCGGATGGCGATGTTCAGGCCGACCGGGATGTCGGTGTCCGGATTGCGCACGACGATGATGCGGGCGTCCTTCTCGGCAAGACCTGCGACGACCTCGTCGGTGCAATCGGTTGACGGCCCGAGGGCGAGGATGAGCTCTTTCGCCCCCGCGTAATCCTGTTCGAGAACGGTTCGAATCGCCGTTCCGATGTAGGCGGCCTCGTTGAGCACGGGAATCACGTAGGACACCCCCGGGAGGGATGCTGCCGTCGTGGCCATGGCGTCCAATGCGTGCATTCAGTGTCTGCGGGTCGTCAGACGCTCGACTCTACCAGCCGACATAGAACAGGCACGGCACCCGTCGATCGGGGGCCGTGCCTGTTCATGAAGGACCGAAAGTGCGTTACTTGAGTGTGCCGAGCGTCACGTCGGCGGTGTAGGTTTTGCCGCCCTTGACATAGGTCAGCGTGCTGGATGCCCCGGCGGCGAGGTAGCGCACCTGCGCGGTGAGATCGGTGCTTCCGGTGACGGGGATACCGCTGAAGCTGGTGATCACGTCGCCCTTGGTGAGCCCGGCCTTATCGGCTGCCCCGCCCGAGGAGACTGCCTGGACGGTCGCTCCGACGGTGGAGCTCGAATCGGTCGCGGCGACATCCGCAACGCTTGCACCGAGAAGTCCGTGTGTGGCGGCGCCATTCTTGATGATCTCGCTGGAGACACGCTGCGCGAGGTTCGACGGAACGGCGAATCCGACGCCGATACTTCCGGACTGACCGCTCGACGTCGAGGAGCTTCCGGCACTCGCGATGGCGACGTTCACCCCGATCACCTTGCCGTCGGAGTCGAGGAGGGCCCCACCGGAGTTACCGGGGTTGATCGCCGCATCCGTCTGGATGACCGGAAGCGAGATCGTCGCGCTGGCGGTCGGTGTCGTGGGCTGGGGTGATCCGCCCTGGCCGTTGTTGAAGTTCCAGAAGTCGTACGGACTGGTCTGGCCATTCTCGGACGTGCCGCCGGAACTGGAGTTCGGCACAGCGGAGGAGGCGATCGTGATACTGCGGTTGAGCGAACTCACGATTCCCGAGGTCACCGTGTTCGAGAGGCCGAGCGGTGCGCCGATGGCGATCGCCGTCTCGCCGACATTGAGTTTGCTCGAGTCGGAGAATTCGGCGGGCTGGAGGCCACTGGCGTTCTTCAGCTTGATCACCGCAAGGTCGACGATCGGGTCGGTTCCGACGACGGTGGCGTCGTAGAGGCGCCCGTTTGATGACGTCACCTGGATCTTGCCGGTCGAGGTGCCGCCGTCGAGGGTGACGACGTGGGTGTTGGTGAGCACATAGCCGTCGGCACTGAGGATGATTCCGGAGCCGGTGCCGGCTTCGGATGATCCGGTGACGGCAATCGTCACGACGGAGGGCTCGGCCTTCGCGGCGACGGCGGTGATGACGTTGACCTTCGAAGTGTCGTTGACCGTGACGTTCTGCGGCGCAGCGGCCGTCGTCGGTGCGGAGGAGCTCTGGCTGGAGAGCGCGACGGCGGTGACTCCGGCGCCGGAGACGCCGCCGATGAGTGCCGCAACCACTATGGCCACGACGACGGGTGCCTTATTCGAGCGCTTTACGAACGCGCTGGAGCCGTCTCGCGCCGGGTCGGCGGCAAACGTGCGGTCGGGAGAGATCGGTGCCGAACCAGAGATATTCGGCTGCTCGGGCGCGGAGGTCGTCGCGCTGGCAAGAGGCTGCGTCGCCTCGGGCGCCGGGGCGGGGCTGTCGAACTCGGAGTGGATGGGGGCCGTTGGCGTCGCGTCGACCACGGCGTCGTTGGCTGCTGGGTCATTGACCGGGGAATCTTTGGCTGCTGGGTCATTGACTGGGGAGTCTTTGGCTGCGGAGTCTTCCGACCGTGCCGGGTCGGAAATGTGGTCGTTGGGGCTGTCGGTCATGGGGCTGCTCCTTCCAAGCGCTGCTAGCTTCTATCTCGAACCTGTGCACTCTATATGGAGGCGCTGGGAGCAGGCCGATCCTCGGCTCTATGGGGTGGCTATTCGGGCGGCCATTCCAGATTGGGCGGATCAGCAGCCGGGGCCGGATGGCCGGGCGGTGCAGTCGCGGTCGACGAGCACGGTCTTCGCGTCACCGGCGCTCGCGACGAGACGGTTCGTCGGCACTGCGAGCGTTCCGGGGATCGCCGTCCAGGCTCCCCCGGCGAACTGGTACTCGGCCCCGAAATCGATCATGAGGTCGATGACGTAGGTTCCGGGGTTCCGGTAGATATGACTGGTGTCGGTCGGGTCGAACTCGGCGGCACCCGTGGCCGCCCAGGTCGCGCCCTTCATGGTGCGATTGGCAGTGTGGCCGTCACCGTAAACCCAGTGGTAACCCTTCGGACTGAATCGGACGGATGCCGGCAACTCGAGCAGCAGGCCGGCCTGAAGCTGAGTGGAGACGGATGCGTAGAAATTGGTGTCGAGCCCGACGACCATCCAGCCGTTCGGTTCCATTCGGTCGATGCCAGCCTGCGGACGGAAATTGACCAGGTCTTCCAGCGTGATCGGATGCGCGAGAGGGGTCACGGTATACCCGTCGCGCGGTGCTACCGACCCCTGCGGCTTCGCCGGCGTTGCCAGGACCGGGATGCTGCTGCCGCCGTTCGACCCGGACGGGCCGCGCGTTCCCCCGGTGCCCGAGTTCGCGCCAGGGGTCGTCTGGCCGGCCGTCAGTTCGACGCCGTCGCCCTTGATGGAGCCGGTGGAGGTGGGGCACCCGGTGGT
>JAYVNU010000351.1:0-2630 GCA_043758345.1 Lacisediminihabitans sp. | reverse complement strand
CCGGGTGACGGCCGGAATGATCTTCTGGATCAGATTGTGGATGTGCGGCGGAAGCGGGACGGCATCTTTAGCCTGCGAGTCGATCGCCGCAGCGACAGCGCCGCACTCGTCGTGACCGAGCACCACGATCAGCGGAACGTGGAGCACCGCAACAGAATATTCGAGGGAGCCGATCACCGATTCGGAGATGACCTGGCCGGCGTTGCGCACCACGAAGAGGTCGCCAAGCCCCTTGTCGAAAATGATCTCGGCGGCGAGACGGGAGTCGCTGCATCCGAACAGAGCAGCCCGGGGAGCCTGGTAACGCGCGAGGGCTTCGCGACGCTCGACGTCCTGTCGCGGATGACTCGGCTCACCCGCGACGAAGCGCTCGTTGCCCTCGCGCATCTCCTGCCAGGCGAGTGAGGGTGTCGTTGTCGTCATCATCATCAGGTCTTCTTACTTGGTTGCGTCGTCGAGCTGTGCCGTCACCGCGGCGGCGAGCACGCTGAACTCTTTCGTCGTCGCCGTGCCGTGCAGCGCGACGGTGGAGTCGCCAACCGTCGTGGCAAGGGAGTAGGCGAAGTTGCCCGGATTATCGACGCTACGTCGATCGTAGATCACCCACTCGGTGCCGGCGATGGATGACTTCCCGGTCGATTGCGCTCGCTGCAGCTGGTCTGCGGTCCAGCTCGCATTGGCGGCGATTCCCTGCACCAGACCGATGTATTGCGCGTCGGGGGTGATGAACCCGATCGACCAGAACGTGATTCCATCGGAACCGGTCTGGATGGTCGCATCGTTCGCGGTCCACCCCTTCGGAAGCACGGGTGCTGCGAGGGGCGCGCTCACGGTGGGCTGCGTCTGGGCGGCGATCGACCGGTAGTCGACGGGCTGTCGAGTCGCTCCGTCCGGCCGAACGACGACGAGCACGAGGAAGAGCACGATGGCGAGCGAGGCAAGAAGGGCGAGTACGAGATTGCGCAGCGTCTGGTTCGATCGATGACGCCGTGAGGTCTCGGCTTTACGCGCCGCCGTCTCTTCCGGCGTCTCGGGCCTTCCGAGCTCTGCGACGACACGCGGCGGCCGAATCGGAGGCGGTGACGCCGACGGGCGATCAGCCGACGGCCGGCCTTCGCTGGAGCTCACTTCGCGACAGCCGCCGTCGGGTCGGCCGTAACGGTCGACCGGATTCGGGCGGCATCCAGCCTCGCCTTTGCCCCGATCAGCCATTCCTCGCAGCGCACTGCGAGCGCCTCGCCGCGCTCCCACAACGCGAGCGACTGTTCGAGCGTAGATGAACCCTGTTCGAGTTCGGCCACGACCCGCACGAGTTCGTCACGCGCCTCTTCGTAGGTCAGAGCGGAGACATCATTCGGGACTGCAGCTGTTTCGGCCGAAGAACGACCACCTGAGGGATTGCTGGGGGAGGACTGTGCCACGATGCAATGTTACAGAAGCTCGCCGGGAGTTGCCGGTGCACCGTCGACGGTGGCAGTGGTCGTGCCGTCGGCGAGGGTGAGGAGGAGGGGAGTGCCCGGCACCGCCTGGCTTCGGCTTAGCAATACCGTGCCGCCGGGAAGTTGGGCGATGGCGTAGCCGCGGTCGAGCGTGCGTTGCGGGGAGAGGGCACGCAGTTGGGAGCGCAGTTCGATGACACGGGTGTGCGAGCGGTCGAGAAGACGATCGACGAGTTCGGCCGAGCGCTGAACGTAGCGGCCGAGCTCCTCGGCCCGTGAGTCGACCAGCCACCCCGATCGGGCGAGCACCGGGCGAGTTCGCAGTTGCTCGAGCCGATCGATCTCGTGGTTCACGAGGGAGGTGGCGCGGCTGCCGATGCGCGCCCAGGCCTGGCGAACGCGACTCAGCTCGTCGGCGACGTCGGGCACGACGCGCTTCGCCGCATCCGTCGGAGTGGATGCCCGAAGGTCGGCGACGTCGTCGAGCAGCGGTCGATCTGCCTCGTGCCCGATTGCGCTGACGATCGGAGTGCTGCAGCCCGCTGCGGTGCGCACCAGGGTCTCATCGCTGAAGACGAGCAGGTTCTGGAAGTCCCCGCCCCCGCGGGCGACGATGATCACGTCGACGTCGGGATCCGCATCGAGGGTACGGAGCGCGGCGATGACTTCGGACACGGCGCGATCACCCTGCACCGTGGCGTGAACGACACGGAATTCGACGGAGGGCCAGCGCAACTGGGCGTTGCGCAGCACGTCTTTCTCGGCATCCGAATCGCTGCCGGTGACCAGCCCGATGCAGCGCGGAAGAAAGGGTAGCGGCTTCTTGCGATCCACATCGAACAGGCCCTCGGCTCTCAGCGCCTGACGCAGGCGCTCGAGGCGCTCGAGCAGGTCGCCGAGCCCGACATGGCGCATCTCGAACACTTGCATCGAGAGGGATCCGCCCTTGACCCAGTAGTTCGGTTTGACGAGGGCGATCACCCGGTCTCCCTGTGAGAGGTCGTCGGGCAGCTTCGCGCGAACAGATGACCAGATGGTGAACCCGATCGTGGCATCCACGTCGAGATCTTTGAGCTTTCCGTAGACATTGCCGCCGGAGACGCCCCACTGGGTGATCTCGCCCTCCACCCAGGCGGTACCGAGGCGATCGATCCAGCCCTTGATCTTGTTCGAGAAGACCGCGACCGGCCA
>JAYVNU010000350.1:0-2641 GCA_043758345.1 Lacisediminihabitans sp. | reverse complement strand
TCGTGAGCGCAATCACGGCACTCGGTGCGGATGTCGTATCCCTCGAGGAGATCGAGAACTCGGCGAAGCTCGGAGAGAAGCGTGACACCGCCGTCGTCACACGGGTGGCGACGCTGAATGCGGCCCATCCGGGAACGTGGAGCTATGTCCCCTCCCCGACAGCCGTGCCGGCCGTCGCGGACCCGTACGTCATCCGAACCGCCCTCATCTACAAGAAACGCGCCGTGGCGCCCGTCGGTGAGTCACACATCCTCATCGGTTCCGCAGCATTCGAGGATGCTCGTGAGCCGCTCGCGCAGGCGTTCCGTGCGTGCGGATGGGCCGCGCAGGATCCGTTCCTCATCATCGCGAACCACTTCACGTCGAAGAGTGGAAGCGGGGCGACCGGAGACAACGCAGACACCGGCGAGGGTGCGTACACCGGCGATCGCGTTCGCCAGGCACAGGCGCTGCTCACGTTCGCCGACCAGCAGAAGAAGCTCGCGCACACCGAGAAGGTCTTCCTCGTCGGAGATTTCAACGCCTACCAGTTCGAGGATCCGATCACGACGATCACTGCGGCGGGTACGTCGATCAAGACCCGAGGACCGGCAAGCAGACGTATGCGTTCGGTGGAACGGTCTGCTTCCTCGATCACGTCTTCGCATCCCGGGCGGCGAATCGGGCGGTGACGGGAGTGGATGTCTGGAACATCAACTCGGTCGAGCCGGTCACCCTCGAATACAGCCGCTTCAACTCCAACGCCGTGAACCTCTACGACGACAGTCCCTACCGTTCGAGTGATCACGATCCTGTCGTGCTCGGACTGTCGCTCGGGCGGCCATTCGGCGGCGGCTGGTTCGGTCACAGCGAACGCTAAGCCCAAACACCCGTGCAAATACCGGCCTGTCGGGCGGGCGGAAGTTACTCTTGGCGCATGTCGACGATCCGTAATCCGGTCGGACCCCAGGCGCCGCAGGTGTACTGGCGCCGCAGGTTGCTCGTGGCACTCATTGCGCTCGCCGTCATCATCATCGTCGTGCTGATCATCGTGCGACCGGGCAGCGGCTCAACCCCGACCGCAGCGTCGCCGGGACCGGCGACCCCCGTGGGTGCGTCGCCGGCAACCAAGCCGAGCGCGTCGTGCACCGACGCGAACTTGAAGCTGCTTGCTGTCACCGACAAAAAGACGTATGCGGCGACCGAGCAGCCGAAGATCAGCATGAAACTGACGAACACAGGCACCTCGGCCTGCACGGTGAACCTCGGCTCGACCAAACAGGAGCTCGTCATCACGAGCGGCGCAGAGAAGATCTGGGATTCGAAGGACTGCCAGACCGGGGCGGTCGACTCGGCGATCGTCATCAAGCCGGGCGACGCGAACGGGGTGACGACCCCGGCGATCGCCTGGGGCCGCACGCGCTCATCGACGAAGACCTGCGCTTCGACGACCCTCACCCCGGTGACCGCGGGCGGTGCCAGTTATCATCTCGCCGTCATCCTCGGAACGCTGAAGCCGGCGACGACCGCGCAGTTCATCCTGAACTAGCTGGCCGCTGCTCGAGCCCGCTCCCAGCGGTAGAGCCCGTGCTTCGGTGCCGAGCCTGTCGAGACCCTAGAACTGCGGAACGTCGGCCTGCTCGACCTCGGCGAGCGCGAACGCCTTACGCAGCGCCTCGATGAGCAATCCTGACTCCGCGTCGAGCACTGTCGCGAAGCCGAGCCGGCCCGCTTCGGCTACCCGCTGTTTCGCCTGCGACACAGGGCGGATCTCGCCGGCGAGGCTAATCTCTCCGACCGCCGCGAGCGTCGCGGGGAAGGCTTTATTCTTATACGCACTCGCAATGGCAAGCGCGATCGCCAGATCTGCGCCCGGCTCGGTGAGGCGGATGCCGCCCACCGTCGAGACATATACGTCGGAGTCGCTGAGATGGAGATTGGCACGACGCTCGAGCACCGCGAGCAGCATGGCGACGCGGGAGGGATCGACGCCGTTCGTCACGCGTCGCGGATTCGGGGCCGATGTCTTCACGATCAGCGCCTGCACCTCGACCGGCAGCGATCGGCGACCCTCGACCGCCACGGTGACGCAGGTCCCGCTGACCTGGGTGCGCATCCGCCCGGATCCGCGGGAGAGGAACAGGCCGCTCGGGTCGGCGACCTCGGCGATTCCGTCGCCGGTCATCTCGAAGCAGCCGACCTCGTCGGTCGGGCCGAAGCGGTTCTTCTGGGCGCGAACGAAGCGCAGGGCAGTCTGGCGGTCGCCCTCGAACTGGCAGACGACATCCACCAGGTGTTCGAGCAGACGAGGTCCGGCGATGGAGCCGTCTTTGGTGACGTGTCCAACGAGCAGGACGGGCAGGTTGCGATCTTTGGAGACGCGGATGAGGGTCGACGCGACCTCGCGAACCTGCGACGGTCCGCCGGCGAGCCCGTCGCTCAGCGAACTCGATACCGTCTGCACGGAGTCGACGATGAGAAGGTGCGGCTCGACCTGGTCGATCTGACCGAGGATCGTCCCCAGGTCGGTCTCTGCGGCGAGAAACAGCCTGTGTTCGAGGGCGTTCGTGCGCTCTGCACGCAGTCGCACCTGGCTCGCGGACTCCTCGGCGGTGACGTAGAGCACGCGAAGCCCGGTCGCCGCGGCCTTCGAGGCGACCTC
>JAYVNU010000349.1:0-8326 GCA_043758345.1 Lacisediminihabitans sp. | reverse complement strand
TGGGCACGCTCATCACAGACATCCAGTCTCCGCAGGGGTTCAGCGCGGAGTTCAGCGCGGCTGCCACGATCCTCGTCTCGTCACATCTCGGCTTTCCGCTGTCGACGACGCAGGTCACCCCTGTCGCCGTGGTGGGGGCGGGGCTCGGCAAGAAGCTCGCCTCCATCCACTGGGGCGTGGTCAGCCGCATCGCGATAGCGTGAATCGTCATGCTCCCGGCCGCAGCCCTCGTCGGCGGTCTCGCCACCCTGCTCGCGACGACCAGCCGGATTCCTCGGAGTGGACTGGGGATCGATCGCGTTGGTCTTCATTTCGGTGCTCATCGCGGTGGTGGCGATCGTTGCGGTCTACTCGCTCGGGCTGAGGCTGCTCGCCGTCGGGTCGCCAAACGAAGGTTTCGGAATGTCGGAGTCGAGATCGCAGCGCCCCGTTGCGGCTACGGTCGGCGGATTCGCCTGCATCGCCGTCGGAGTCGCCGCCGTGCTCTACGGCCTCTATCTAGTCATTCCGCCGGTTCATTGAGCGGTGCCGGGGGTTCCGCTGTCAGTTCCCCGGTGGGATCCGCGGCCGCGTGGTCCTCGAGTTCGCTGCCGCCGACGGGCGTCGAATGCCAGTCGACCAGATTCCAGTCGCCGTGGGTGCGTCGCTCGACCGTGACGAGGCCGGTGTTGTCGAGGGTGTGACTGCCCGCGAAGTCCCCGCTCAGGTTCGCGCACCGCGAGGCGACCCACGTGCGGATGGCCGCGCCGTGGCTGACCACGATCACCGTTTCGCCCATCCCGGCGACGGCCTGGGCGATGGCCGCGTCGAAGCGCTCGAAGAATTCGCGACCGCTCTCACCCCCGGGCATCCGCAGTTCGAGGTCCCCGCGCGCCCAGGCGAAAGCCGTCGCGGTGTACTCACCCTGGGAGTCATGGTCGGACAGCATCTCGAGACTGCCTGCCGAGATCTCTCGCAAGCCGTCGAGCACGGTCACGGTTTCGGCGCGTGCGGTGGCGAGTGGCGCGGCAGTCTGCTGGGTGCGGATGAGCGTCGACGCTCGGATACCGGCGATGGGCTCCGCCACCAGTGCTGCCGGCATCGCGGCAGCCTGCCTCTCGCCGAGCGCCGTGAGCGGTGCACCCGGCCTCGCCGTGTCGAGTGCACCGACGACGTTCGAGGCGGTCTGGCCGTGGCGCAGGAGAAGAAGGCGCATCAGTCGTTCGCCGCCTGCCGGGCGGCGAGATGATCCCAGTCGTGCTGGAAGAGGCGGTCGTAGTAGGCCGCGACCTCCGCGTTGTCGATGATCACGCCGGCGTCGCGGTTGGAGAGCGTGCCGGCGGTCGACCAGTTCTGCGAGCTGACGAGCACGGAACGGGAGTCGACCACGATGCCCTTGTTATGCACATTGTTCTGCAGCTTGACGGAGGTCACGACATCCAGTCCGGCGGTCTGCAACTGCTCGAGGTAGCCGGCGGTCTCGTACTGGCTCATGATGATCTTCACGTCGACGCCCGCCTTCTGCCGGGCGATGACAGCGTCGACGAGGTCGGTGAATGCCTGCGAGGCGGCGCTCGCCGTCTTCGGCAGTTCGATGTACTGGAATTGCAGGTGCAACGAGGTAGTCGCGCCATCGATGAGTGATTTCACGGCGCCGGAGTAGACGCCGGCATCAGGGGTGAGCACCGGCGTGATCGTCATCGCGCCGGTGACCGTCGTTGCGGCGAAGAACTGCGCGAACGGCGGGGTGGTGGCATTCGGCTGGAGCAGCGCTGTCCCTGACTGCGCTGCCGGGGACGCGTTGTGCTGCTTCGCCGCGGCGTGATCGTTCAGCAGAAACGCCTCGAACGTCTCCGCGAGCCCCGCGTCGTCGATGACCACGTGCCAGTCGCGATCGCCGTTGCGAGCGGCCGTCGCATCAGCCGGGTTCGCCACCGGGTCGATGTCGGGTTGGTTCGAGTTATTCCAGTTGCCGCTCGAGAGCCAGAGTCGTGAGCTGTCCTGCACGGCGACCTTGATGTGATAGGCCGTCGGAAAGATCCACGCGGTGGCCAGCGGATCCATCCGTTCGAGCGCCCAAGCCTGATCGAAACTCGAACCGAGTGCCGTCTTCAGCGCGGCGACGGTCTGTTCATCGGTCTGGTCAGCGGTCGGATTCTTCGCCGGATGATCAAGCGTCAGCGAGAACTCCTTGCCGGCGAGAGCCGACTCGACCTCGGCGAGGATGTGGGCAGAGGTGAAGTCGTAGAGCCCTACCGTCAGCGTCTTCGTCGTACCCGCGAGGAAGGGCTTGAGTGTCGGCCAGCCCGAATCCGGGCTCGCGCTCAGCCGAAGCGAGACCGTTCCGATGACCGGCGCGAGGCTCGCCCCGGACGGCGGCTCGTAGGGCAGATTCGGCTTGAGCGCCCTCGGAACCGCAACGCCCACGAGCGCGGATGCCCCGCTCGCCCCCGTGAGGTCGACCTCCGACTCGAACTCTGGCACGGCCCCGGTGTCGGGGGTGACCCGTCCCGATCCGGCGTAGAGCCGTGGGTCGAGCACCCGCTCGCGCTTGGTCGCCGAGGCGACTCGCACATCCACCGGCGTGCCCTCGAGGTGTGTCGGCAGCGCACCCTCGAACCCGGTATCGACGGTGACGACGATCGCCTCCCGGCCGGTCAACCACCCGTCGCTCAGCTCGAAACCCGGTCGAACGGTGAGCACTCCCGGCACTCTGAACTCGGGCAGGTGATCACCGATTATTCGCGCGATTTCTGGCTGGACTGGTGTCACTGGGGGTCCTTTCGGTTCGAGCTGGTGTTTCCACGCTAGGCATGCGCGAGGGGTGTGGCAATCGCGCTATCCCGGCCGCCGCGAAAAAGCAACATTGACGAAGCGCCCCCGTGCCCTCACAATCGGGAGTATGGATGCCGTCAAAGAGCAGCAGGCTGTCGACCAGGTCATCGAGAGATTGGCTGGTCGTTTTCCTGAATTCGGTCGAGTCGAGGTTGAATCCGTCGTGAGGGACGCCGTCGCCAATTTCGAGGGAGCCCCCGTTCGCGACTTCGTTCCGGTGCTCGTCGAGCGTTCTGCCAAGAATCGTATCCGTCAGCATCTACTCGGCAACCGCACGGCCTGACCGGCAGCACCTGCTTCTGCGGCGATTGCACTTTCAGCCTCTACCCGCGGAGCGGTACCGGAACGACGGCTGGTATCGACCAGTCGAGAGTGACTCGCCGGCCAGCGGTACTCTCCGGAACGGCGGCCGCGATCTCGTTCGAGAGAGCCGCTCGAAGATGGGCGGCGGCGCGTTCGTCCCGCACCACGCCCTGCATCCGAAGTACGAACCCGTCATCGTCGACGAGGATCGATCCGATGCCCGGCATCAACACCAGTGACTGTCCACATTCCAGCGCGAGCGAGTCAAAATGGCGAAGTCGGTGGCGGATCAGGTCGAGCCACAGCGACGCTTCCATCGTTTCCGTCGGGCGAACCTCGAGGGCGAGAGCGATCATGAGAGAAGTGTGCGCCGCCGAGTTTGCGTCGAGGTGAACAATACGTGAGCGAACGGGGCACGTTCGCTCCGCGGTAACTTCGCGCCCCATCAGCGAGGAAAGTCCTCGAACGGACGGCTGACTCAGTCAGACGGTGGCGCTGCGCCTGGCCGTGCGGAAGATCCGGCCGGAGAACTGACGCCACAGCGCTTCGATCGCGACGAACGCGGCGGCCGAGTAGACGAGGGACGCGATCGCGTCTGACGGATAGTGGATCCCGAGATACACGCGCGTCCACGCCGTACCGACCGAGAGGATCACCGCGAGGATCCCGACGATCACCGTGAGGCGCGCGTTGGCGATGACGACAAAGAGGGCGAAGCCGAGGCCGACGGCAAAGCACACGTGCCCGCTCGGATAGCTGTCCGGATCCGGATTCGGCACCAGCGTGTCCGCGAGTCGTGCGGTGGGACGCGGCCGGCGAACGATGAGTTTCACGACCTCGCTCCCGAGCCAGGTACCGGCCATGAGCAGAACGAAGTGGATGACGGTCATCCACTTCCTCGAGGCCAGGAAGACCAACCCGGCGGCGACGATGCCGATCACGATGGCGAAGGTCGGGCTGAAGACCTTATCGAGAGCCAGTGAGATATCGACCACCGATGACACGCGGGAACGCGAAATCTGGGCTAGTACATTCGTTTCGGCGGCGGTATTGGCGGCGTTCTTGGCGATAAGAAGTCCGAAGACGATGACAGCCAGAATGACGACCACGCACGCGATGAAGGTCGCCAGGAACCGGCCGGACCCCTGTGGCGGCGCGGCCGAGTGAGATGCGGTTGCGGAGTAGGTCATGTACGCGCCTTCCTTGGGTCGTGGACCACGGAATCACGTCGGGTCGCGATTCAAGTCCCACCGTAATCTAGAGGGAGGCGGTAGCGGCGGGGCGGTGGCAGGGGTGAGAGTCCTCACAGCTTGCGGACGGTGGAGCAGCGGCGAAGTCATCCAGGACCGGCGCGGAAGATCGCGATCGCTTCCCGCATGGCGTAGAAGACGATGACGAGCCCGGAGAGCGGATCCGCCCACCACCATCCGAGAAGCAGGTCGAGCGTGACCCCGAAGAGCACCGCGAGAGCGAGGATGCCGTCGATGATCGTGACTTTGCCCTCGGCGACCAGGACCGGATTGCCGAGCGCCCGTCCGGTGCGTGTCTTGCCGAGGGCAAGTGCGAACATCACGAGGGCAGTGGTGCCCGTCCAGGCGATTCCGGCGGTGCTCGGCGACGCGTGGTGCTGGCTCACCAGGGCGATCGCGGACTGCACGATGAGATAGGCGGCGAGCGCGAGGAACGCGACGCCGATCATCCGAAGCGCGCGTCGTTGTCGATCCACCCCGGTGCCCGACAGCTCCCAGAGCACGACCGCGCTCGCGCCGATCTCGATAAGGCTGTCGAGCCCGAAGCCGAGGAGGGCAACAGAAGAACTGGTCGCCGCGAGAAACCCGAGGATGACGACTCCGACGACATTCCACCCGAGCGTGCTCCACTCGAGCGCCCTGCCACGACGGATGAGCCGTGTTTCACGCGCGGCGGCGGGGGGCGATATCACTGGCCGATTCTTTCAGACCGTCGGATGCGCGTCAGTCATCGGCAGGTGCGGGGTGCGAGTGCGGCGCGGCGACGGTGGTGAGCGTCGTGGTGGTGAGGGTCAGGTCGTCGAGGTTCGGAAGGGCATGACCGATCCGGTACTGGGCTTCGTGGGTGATGCGGTCCGCCTCCGTGAGCGCGACGTCGGCGAGCACGAGAGTCGCCGCCCCCTGCAGACGATGCCCGACCCACCGCAGCTGGATCTTCGGCACTGAGAGCACGCCGGGCGTGTGCTCGAGCGCGGATTGAGCGCGGTCGACGAGCTCGGGCTCGATGCCGTCCATGAGCCTGCGCCCGATGCTGCGGACCGTTCCCCAGAGCAGCACGATAATCGCGGCGGAGATCACGAGGCCGACGATGGGATCGGCGAGGGGAAAGCCGATCATCACGCCGACAGCGCCGAGCACGACGGCGAGCGAGGTGAAGCCGTCGAGCCGCGCGTGCACGCCGTCGGCGACGAGAGCCGCCGACCCGATGCGCTGGCCGACTCGGATGCGATAGATCGCCACCGCTTCGTTACCCACGAATCCGATCAGTCCGGCGGCGGCCACCCACCACAGGTTATGCAACGTCTCGGGGTGGATGAGGCGGGTGATCGACTGCCAGGCGGCGACGATTGCCGAGAGGGCCACGACGGCGACGATGAACAGGCCGGCGAGGTCTTCTGCCCGGCCGAACCCGTAGGTGTAGCTGCGGGTGGCGATCCGGCGTCCGAGGATGAAGGCGATCCAGAGTGGAACCGCGGTCAGTGCATCCGAGAAATTGTGGATTGTGTCGGCGAGCAGGGCGACCGACCCGCTGATCATCACGACGACGAATTGCAACACCGTCGTGGCGAGAAGGATGAACAGGCTGATCTTCAGCGCACGTACGCCCTCGGTGCTGGCCTCCAGCGCATCATCGATCGAGTCTGCGGCGTCGTGGCTGTGGGGCACGAAGAGGCCGTAGAAGAACCCCTTGACCCCTGACGGGTGGGAGTGACCATCCGGCCCATGGGAGTGGCCGCCGTGGTCGTGACCATGACCGTGCTCATCGTGGTCGTGATGCACGTGGGCAGCGTCTGGGGTTTCGCCGTGCTCGTGGCTGTTACTCAAGACGCCGTCTCGTTTTGCTCGTGGTGGTGGCGCGGAAGCCCGCCGAGGGAATGCTCCGCCTGGAAGATGGCGTCGGAGACAAGCTGACTGGCATGCTCGTTTTCGAGCCGGTAGAAGACCCGGGTGCCCTCCTGTCGCGTGGTGACGAAGTGGGCCAGCCGCAGTTTGGCGAGATGCTGCGAGACCGCAGCGGGCGACTTGTCCACGAATTCGGCGAGGTCGTTGACCGACTGTTCGCCGTCTCTCAACGCCAAAAGAAGACGTACTCTCGTGGCGTCGGCGAGCATCGAGAACACTTCGACGGCGAGCTCGACGAACTGGCTGTCGGGATCGCGTCCACAAATCTGCTTATCTGCGCGCATATGCAGATATTAGCGGATGCCCGCGCGAGCTAGCCTCTCGCCGCCAGCAATTGCGCAAGGAGTGCTTCCACGCGCGCCCTGATCTCGTCGCGGATCGGTCGCACCTCGTCGAGGTCCTCCCCGCGGGATCGGTCAACTCCCAGTCCTCATAACGCTCGCCCGGGAAGATCGGGCAGACATCGCCGCAGCCCATCGTGATGACGACATCCGAGTCCCTGACCTGCTCGGTTGTCATCAACTGCGGCACGCCGTGCGAGATGTCGATGCCCTCCTCTGCCATGGCCTGGATCGCGATCGGGTTGATCTGGTTGCCGGGTTCCGAGCCGCCCGAGCGCACGGTGATCGCGCCGCCGGAGAAGGTGCTGACGTAGCCGGCGGCCATCTGCGAGCGGCCGGCATTGTGGATGCAGACGAAGAGGACTGTCGGTTGGGTAGACATGGTCTATCGATAGAGGCTCAGAACTCGCGCTCGAGGTTGTCAGTCGCTCCACAGGCCGAGAGCGAATTGTCGCGTGTTGAAGAGCAGGAGGGCACACCCGACGATCACGGCCGTCCAGTAGATCCAGCGTTGACGGCGTGCGAGCAGAGTGGTGGCGAGGAGGATCGGTAGCGGAAAGAGGACGACGCTGGTGCGCGCGAGGGACATGTAGGTCGTGCTCGTCATCAGAGACACCAGGGTGATTCCGAGGAGGGTCGCCTCCGCCCACATCCTGCGCTGGATGAGCACGACGAAAGCGACGATGAACAGAGCGGCGAAGACGATCTCGATGGTCGACTGTTGTCGGGTCGCTAGATAGTGTGAATTGAGGGCGAGATCCACTGTGTTCCAGAGAGTCTCCGACGGCGGTCTCACGGCCCGTTGCCAGCCCAGATATTCGGCGTGAGTCCAGGCCTGCGGATCACCGGTGCGGGCGAAGAGGTAGAGGAAATAGCCGCCGACGCCGCAGAACCCGAGAGCAGCGAGCGCCGCAGCCCGTGCAAAATACGGGGCGCCGACGCTGCGTCGGTGAATCACGTAGAGCACCACGAGAGCGACGATCAGAAACATCCCGTTCGCTCGTGTGAGCGACGCGCCCGCGGCGAGAATCCCGGCCGGGAGCCAGTAGCCGCGACCTGCCAGCAGCCAGGCGCCGAGGGCGAAGACCAGGAACAATGCCTCGGAATAGGAGGCGACGAGAAACAGCGAATACGGTCCGGCAACGAACAGAACGGTCGCTGCGAGCGCGATACGCGACCCTGACCGCTGTTGCACGAGAAGCCAGAACAGAACGGTCGCGACCAGCGACGCGCCCATGACCACCACGGACATCGATACTGAGACGAGCGAGGTCGACGGACCGGTGCCCCCGAGAATCGCGGCCACTATCCGCGTCGCTGCTGGATAGCCGGGAAAGAACGCCGGCCAGGTCGCAAGTGAGGCGGCCCCGAAGTAGCCGTGTTCCGCAATGCCGGCGAAGTAGAGGCTGTCCCAGCGGAAGAACAGGGTGGCGAGCCAGTCCCGGTGTGAGAACAGGTCGGTTCCGACGGGGGAGTTCAGCTGCACGACGACGGACCACAGCACCAGAATCACCCGCGTTGCCAACCACAGTGCGGTGGCGCCGATGATCGCGTGCCGGATCGGGTGGATGCTGCCCGCCGCCGCGACACTGAACCGGAAGGGCACCCGGGGTGCTCCGGCCACGCCAACGACGCTGGGCGACTCGATCACAGGAGCGTTGCCGACATCATCCCTTTCATCGTGCCGGTGCTAAATGACGCCCGGGTGAACGGGAA
>JAYVNU010000348.1:0-2685 GCA_043758345.1 Lacisediminihabitans sp. | reverse complement strand
CTTCGACGTCGATGCCTCGACGACCGGCTCGCCCGGTGAGCTGGGTGTACTCTCCCGGCGTGATCGGCACGCGAGCCTCGCCGTTGAACTTCTCGAGCTTCTCGAGCACGACGGTGCGGGCGGGCATGTTGATACCGAGAGCCAGGGTCTCGGTGGCGAAGACCGCCTTCACAAGCTTTTTCTGGAACAGCTCCTCCACCACTTCCTTGAACGCGGGGAGCATTCCGGCGTGGTGAGCGGCGACGCCGCGCTGCAGGCCGTCCAGCCACTCGTAGTAGCCGAGAACTGCCAGGTCTTCGTCGAGGATTGTGCGGCAGCGTTCCTCGACGATATCAGCGATCTCGTCGCGTTCAAGCTGGGTGGTGAGTCGCACGCCGGCCCGAAGCACCTGCTTGACCGCCTGGTCGCAGCCGACCCGACTGAAGATGAAGAAGATTGCCGGCAAGAGGTTGCGCTCCCCGAGCATTTTCACGACACCGGCCCGATCCATCTTGAGATCGTCGGGGCGACCTCCGCGGGAGTGCCGTCGCCCGACATCCTGCATTTGGCGTGAGCTGATGGTGCGCCCGCCGTAGCGTGCCATCTGCACGAGCTCGGGGTTCACCCGGTGAGTGGGAGTGCCGGGCGGATCCCCCGGGCCGACTCTCGTCGTCGCGAACAGGTCGATGAGCTTGGTGCGCATGATCACGTGTTGGTCGAGCGGCACCGGCCGCTCTTCTGACACGATCACCGCAGTCTCGCCGCGCACCGCCTGCAGCCAGTCGCCGAATTCCTCGGCGTTCGACACGGTGGCGCTGAGGGAGACCAGTCGAACGCTCTGCGGGAGGTGGATGATGACCTCCTCCCACACGGCGCCGCGGAAGCGGTCGGCAAGATAGTGCACCTCGTCCATCACCACGAAGGAGAGATCCCTCAGCAGATCGGAGTCGGCGTAGAGCATGTTGCGAAGCACCTCTGTGGTCATGACCACGATGCGGGCACCGGAGTTGATATTCGTGTCACCGGTCAGCAGACCTACCTGGTCGGCTCCGTACTCGGCGACGAACTCCTGGAACTTCTGATTACTCAGAGCCTTCATCGGCGCCGTATAGAACACCTTCGCGCGCGGTTCTTGCATGGCGAGGAAGACCGCGAACTCCGCAACAATCGTTTTACCGGCGCCGGTCGGAGCGGCGACGAGCACGCTATCCCCACGTTCGAGCGCCGCACACGAAGCACGCTGGAATGGGTCAAGATCGAAGGACAGGTTACCCCGGAACATCTCGACACGGGGTGTGTCCCGTCGCGCTCGCGATGCCGCGAATCGATCGGCCGGGCTCAACGCGTCGGTCGAGGAATCACCCGAACGGGAGCCGCTCGTCATGCGGCGGTCGCGCCGCTGTTATCGTCGGCGAGGGTCTCCACCCGCTTGGCGATGATGCGGTCGTGCCACCATGCGATTGTGGCGGCAAGGAGGTAAAGCACGATCATCGGTGCCGACAGCAGGAACATGGATGCGACATCCGCCGATGGTGTGGCGAGTGCGCAGAACACGAAGATGGCGAGAATCGCCCAACGCCAGCTGCGGAAGATGCTGATCCCGGAGATGATGCCGAGGAAGTTAAGGAGCACGAGGAACACCGGGAGCACGAACGCGATTCCGACAGCCAGCACGAGTTTGGTGACGAAACCGAGGTAGTCCTTGGCCTCGGTGATCGCCGCGTCCTGGCTCGGCACGAATGAGTTGAGCACATCGACAATGTGCGGAAAGACCCACCACCCCGCGGCGCACCCGGCAAAGAACAGCGGCACCGCCGAAAAGAAAAAACCGAAGGTATAGCGCTTTTCCTTCTTCGTAAGCCCCGGCACGATAAACGCGAAGACCTGGTACAGCCAGACCGGACTCGATGCGATGACGCCGACAGTGAGGGCGATCTGGATGTGCACGTCGAAGGCCGCGCCGATTGTCGAGTAGTTGAGTGTCGTATTGCCGTGAGTCTTGGCGATCAGCTCGATGGGCGAACGGATTGCCTTGAGCACCCAGTCGGCGACGAGAAATCCGCCGATAGAAAACACGACAATCGCGATCGCCGAGAGGAACAAGCGCTTGCGGAGTTCGACGAGATGCTGGCCAAGAGACATCCGGCCTTCGCTGCCTGCACCCCGCTTCTTGCGGGAAGGCTTTGTCTCGGTAACGAGCGCCTGCTACGGCTTGGCGGAGGGTGCTGTCGGATCGGCCTGCGGGCCATCGGCAGGCGGCGTCGCCTTGCCATCCGACTTGTTGTCATCCGACTTGACCTCGTTCTTGAAGATCTTCATCGACTGGCCGACGCTCTTTGCGAGCCCCGGAAGCTTGGTGGCCCCGAACAGGAGCACAACGATGACCAGCAATACCAGTGCGTGCCAGCCGGTGAATCCACTTAGCATGGGCGAGATCCTTAGGAGTCGAAAATTCCGAGTGGGACAAGTTTACCGCTTATCTGAGCCCGGCTGTCATTCGGCGTGAAACCACCGGCGAGAATTCGCATCGAACCTCGTCAGGGCGCGACCGCGGGCGAGCCGGGAAGCGTGCCGGATGTCCCGGTGAGCCGCCGCTTCCTCGCGCACGTGGCGTCGATTCGCCTGCACATCGGACAGTTTCTGCAGGATGGCAATCTCGGCCTGCTGCTCGTCGAACTTCGTCACCGCGGCATCCAGAAGCTCTGC
>JAYVNU010000347.1:0-2698 GCA_043758345.1 Lacisediminihabitans sp. | reverse complement strand
TGGTAGCCACCGGGGCCCACGTCCCAGGGCTCGGCGATGAGCTTCACCTGCGAGACGATCGGGTCCTGCTGCACGAGCTCGAAGAAGGTGGAGAGCTTGTCGACGTCGTAGAACTCCCGGGCGAGTGTGGAGGCGAGGTCGAACCGAAATCCGTCGACGTGCATCTCGGTGACCCAATAGCGCAGGCTGTCCATGATGAGCTGCAGCGAGTGCGGGTGGCGCACGTTGAACGAGTTGCCGGTGCCGGTGTAGTCCATGTAGAACTGCTCGTCGTTGTCGACCAGGCGGTAGTAGGCACTGTTGTCAATGCCCTTGAACGAGATGGTCGGGCCGAGGTGGTTGCCCTCTGCCGTGTGGTTGTAGACCACGTCGAGGACGACCTCGATACCGGCGTCGTGCATGGAGCGCACCATGCCCTTGAACTCCTGCACCTGCTGTCCGCGATCCCCGGTGGAGGAGTAACTGCTCTCTGGGGCAAAGAACCCAATGGTGTTGTAGCCCCAGTAATTACGAAGGCCCTTGTCGAGCAGGGTCGAATCCTGCACGAATTGGTGAACCGGCATGAGCTCGAGGGTGGTGACGCCGAGCTTCTGCAGGTGCTCGATCACGGCCGGATGCGAGAGTCCGGAATAGGTGCCGCGCTGCTCGACCGGGATGTCGGGGTGGAGTTGCGTGAGTCCCTTGACGTGGGCCTCGTAGATCACGGTGTCGTTATATGGCACTCGCGGGTGACGATCGCCGGCCCAGTCGAAGAAGGGGTTGATGACGATGCCCATCATCGTGTGACTGGCCGAGTCTTCGTCGTTGCGCGAGAGCGGGTCACCGAAGTTGTAGGCGAAGAGGCACGGATCCCAGTCGAAGTCACCGCTGGTGGCCTTGGCGTAGGGGTCGAGGAGCAACTTGTTGGGGTTGCAGCGCTTGCCGGACTCCGGGTCGTATTCGCCAGAGACGCGGTAGCCGTAGCGCTGCCCGGGCTGCACCTGCGGAAGGTAGGCGTGCCAGACATAAGCATCGATCTCGAGCAGTTCGACCCGGGTCTCGACGCCGTTGTCATCGAAGAGACACAGCTCGATTTTCTCGGCGATCTCGCTGAAGAGTGCGAAATTAGTGCCACTGCCGTCGAAGGTCGCGCCGAGCGGATAGGCGGATCCGGGCCAGGTTTCCATGGGGTTTTCTCAATTCAGTCAGGCTGGTTCTGGGGGCCTTTTACCGTATCGCGCGGGTGCGAAGAAGGTCGAACCGAGAGAGAGCCTTGACAAGTCGGTGGGAAGATGGCCACCGAGCTTCGAAGCCCTCGCGGGGGATTATGCTGATAATGAACACGGGAGTCCGGTGATGCCGGGCTGAGAGGGAGCTTCTCCAAGCTCCGACCGTCGAACCTGACCTGGATCATGCCAGCGCAGGGAGGCACATATTCTCTCCGGGTCGTCGCAACCGCGGCGATCCACACCCGTGCCCTCACTACCGACAGGGGCACGACGATGCACGCAACCGCAACATCCTTTCGACCGAACGTTCGCCGTATCGATGCGCACTGGCGGGTGGTGGATATCGTGGTCGCGAGCGTGCTCGGCGTCGCCAGCGCACTCGTGTTCTTCGCCTGGAACCAGGTCTATGCACCGGTGACGGCTCCGCTCGAGGCGCTGCTTCCAGGGTCGCAGGCCCTGATGTACGGCATCTGGCTGTTCGCCGGCGTGCTCGGAGGTCTCGTCATCCGCAAGCCGGGTGCTGCGCTTTTCACCGAGCTCGTGGCCGCCATCGTTTCTGCGCTCCTCGGCGCACAGTGGGGTGGTTTCCTGACCATCGAAGCGGGGCTCGTGCAGGGTCTCGGGGCGGAGCTCATCTTTCTGCTCTTCCTTTACCACCGCTGGAACGTCGTGGTCGCAATACTCGCCGGTGCCGCGGCCGGCCTCGCCATGGCCGTCAATGACATCGTCGGGTACTACCTGGCTTCCGGAGCAGCCTTCCAGGCGATCTATACCGTCTCGGGCATCCTCTCCGGCGCGGTCATTGCCGGTCTCGGGTCGTGGTTCATCGTTCGAGGGCTCGCCCGCACCGGCGCCCTCAGTCGATTCGCCTCAGGCCGGCTCGGCGCGCGCTGACCAGGCCCATGTTATCCATCCCCCTCGCCCGCGCGACGCCGCTCTCCGTCGACGCGCGGGGATGGGGATGGCGTCATGCCGGCCGCTCGGGCTGGGCGCTGCGCGGGCTAGACCTGCGCATCGAGCCGGGCGAACGGGTGCTGTTGCTCGGGGCATCCGGAGCAGGCAAGTCCACCCTCGTGCACGCTCTGGCGGGTGTCCTCGGCGGTGACGAAGAGAGTGAATCGGAGGGGCGAGTGCGTGTCGGAGACTCGGATGCCGCTCGCGCTCGCGGCCAGGTCGGTCTCGTGCTTCAGGATCCGGATTCGCAGGTCGTGCTCGCCCGCGTCGGCGACGATGTGGCCTTCGGATGCGAGAACATGGGCGTCCCGCGCGAGGAGACCTGGCGGCGCGTCACGCAGTCGCTGAGCGCGGTCGGACTTGACCTCCCGCTTCGGCACCCCACCAGCGGGCTCTCCGGCGGCCAGAAGCAACGGCTCGCCCTCGCCGGTGTGCTTGCCATGCAGCCTGGCCTGCTGCTGCTCGACGAACCGACGGCAAACCTCGATCCGGACGGCGTGATCGAGGTACGGGATGCCGTGGCGCGTGTCCTCGAG
>JAYVNU010000346.1:0-2702 GCA_043758345.1 Lacisediminihabitans sp. | reverse complement strand
CCAGAAACCGCCCCGGGATGTCTTGCAGTTCGGAGAGCTCCCGCTTGGTCGTGACCGAATCCGGGCGCTGTGCAATTTGCACGACGGCACGCATCGCGTAATCTACCCTGGCGCTCACCTGCACGGCTGCCTCTTCCCGTCCGCAGGGGACGCCTGCGGACACGAGTTTATAGGCGCACCACTCCCATACCGCGACGGGTTCTGACGCCGTTCGCGATCCGCGTGAATACGGAATCGACCATCACGCCGATGACCAAGATCACGATCATGATCGCGAGCAGGCCGGGCGCGTTCGCGAATTCGCGGTTGAACTGCAGGTTGGCGCCGAGCGACGGGCGCGCCGCGATGATGACCAGGAGTTCACCGGCCATCAGGCTGCGCCAGGCAAAGGCCCAGCCCTGCTTGAGACCAGCAAGATACGACGGCAGGGCGGCAGGGATCATCACATATCTGTACATGCGCATCCCGCGTGCACCGAGAACATGCGCGACCCGCTGAAGCTGAGGCGACACATCATCGATCCCCGACACGACGCCGTTGGCGATCGACGGCGCGGCGCCGAGCACGATGACGAAGGTGATCGCCTGCTCGGTAAGACCGAACAGCAGGATGGCGAACGGGAACCAGGCGATCGACGGCATGGTCTGGAGGCCGGTGATCAGGGACCCGATTGCTGATCGAAGGATGCGTGAACGAGACACCGCCAGACCGATGATCGAGCCGATCAGCACCGAAATACCGAAGCCGATGAAGGCCCGCGCGAGGGTCGTGCCCAGAGCGCTCCAGAACTTCGGATCGACCAGCATGTCGCTGAGGGCGCCCCCGACAGTGGCCGGGGCGGGAAGCACGTAGATGGGTCGCCAGCCGACCGTGACCACAACCTGCCAGAGCGCGAGCACGATCACGACGGCCATCAGCGGTGGCCATACCCGACGCCAGAGTCGCACGCCCGCGCTGACTTCGACCCGTGCACCACGCTCCGTGAGAGGCGCGCTCACGCGCGTCTTCACCAGTTCATCAGTCATCGGGCATCTCCTGGGTGTGCAGCATGTCGTGCAGCAGCGCTGCGGCCTCGGCTACGCGCGGATCCTCCATCGTCCTCGGTCGAGGAATGGTGATGAGACTCTCAGAGCCGACGCGTCCCGGGTTCGGCTTCATCACAACGACACGGTCGGCCAGTCGGGCCGCTTCCCGCACGTTGTGGGTCACGAACACCACAGTGAGTGCGCGCTCGCCCCAGATCCGCTCCGTCTGTTCGTGCATCGCGTCGCGAGTGATCGCGTCGAGCGCCGCGAACGGCTCGTCCATCAGAAGAATCTCGCAGTCCTGCGCCAAAGTGCGGGCGAGCGCGACGCGTTGCCGCATGCCGCCTGAGAGCTCGTGCGGCCGCTTTGTGGCGACGTGAGCCAGCTGCACCGTTTCGAGCAGTTCCTGGATGCGGTCCTTCCGCAACTCAGCGGCGACACCGGAAAGCTTTAGGGCCAGGTCGACGTTGCCTTCGACAGTCAGCCACGGGAACAGGTTGGCGTCCTGGAACATCATTCCGACCTTGCGGCCGCCGACGTCAACGCTGCCCTCCGTTGGCGTCTCCAGATCGGCGATGATATTCAGCATCGTGCTCTTTCCGCACCCGGATCGGCCAACGATGCACAGGAACTCTTGCTCCTTCACGCTAATCGACACGTCGCTCAGCGCCGTCGTCTCCTGGCCGCGACGCCCGAAGCGTTTCGTGAGACCGGTGATCCGGATGGTAGGACCCGGCTGCGCAATCAGGGACGGTTCGCTGAGATGCAGGATACTCATGGCGCGGTTATCATCGCCTTGCCGCGACTCACCAGCGCGGCATTCAGCGCCTTCAAGTCATACAGGCCCTTGAGCTTGACGCTATCGAGGAGGCCGACCGAGTGCGCATGAGCGGCGGACTCGAGAAGCGTGGACGGAAGCGGATCGATCGTGAAATCGACCTGGCCCCACGCGCTGTCAAGGTACTTCGGATCCAGCGACTTTCCCGCGATCGACTTGATGTGCGCGTTGACAAGCGCCTTCGCCTCGGCCGGATGCGCCGTGATGAACGCGGTTGCGTCGAGCTCGGCGTTGACGATAGCCGAGATTGCGTCCGGGTACTTCTGGAGGAATGTGGTGGAGGCGACGGTGTTCGTGACGATGAACTTGCCGGATTTCCACAGGCTCTTCTCGTTCACCAACTCTTTGCCGCCGCCCTCGGCGACCATTCGGCTCACCCAGGGCTCAGGAACCCAGGCCCCGTCGAGCTTGCCGGCAATGAACCCGGCGAGCGCCACCGCATTGTCTTGCGGAGTGATGTGCACGTCTCCGCCGCCCTCGGTGGTCGTGGAGAGACCCTGCGTCTTCAGGTAGTAGCGGAGTGCGACATCCTGGGTGTTGCCAAGCTGCGGTGAGGCGATCGTCTTGCCTTTGAGGTCCTTGACGGAGGTGATACCAGCGCGAACCACAAGACCCGCGCCACCTGATGCGCCGCCGGCAATGACCTTGAGTGCGGCGCCGGCGCTCTTTGTGAACCCGGTGATGGTCGGGTTCGGACCAATGAGGGTCACATCGACGGCGTTGCCGAACAGTCCTTCGATGGCGGCCGGGCCAGCGTTGAAGATCACAGGGGTGATCTTCACATTCTTGCCGAGACGCTGTGCCAGGTAGCCCTTCTCGAGGGCGACGATCCCGACCGC
>JAYVNU010000345.1:0-2720 GCA_043758345.1 Lacisediminihabitans sp. | reverse complement strand
CGACCCTCGTTGCTGCGGTTGGGGCCTTGTAGGCGTCGAGGGTGCGGGCCTCTGCCTGCTGCGCTGCCCAGGCCTGCTGCTGGGCGACGAGATCCTGTTCGGAGACCGACGAGTCGTAGGCCCAGGAGTCGAGGTCGTTCTTGAACAGCTTCTTCGCACGGCCGGGATGGGCCTGCCACTCGATGAGGCGGTCGCGAAAGGCGAGAAGCGACTGCTCGGCCTGGAAGCTGAACGAGACGGCGTTCTTCTGCATGTCTTTGATCTCGTGACTCGTCCAGTCGGCGGCGAGAGCGGTGCCGGCCACCGGCAGGAGGCGCAGCTTGATGTCGGCCTCTCCGATCAAGTGCTCGATGTGAGCCTGTTCCGGGGCCGGGAGACTGTTCCAGACGGCGGCCTTGCGCGCGGCACTGATGAGGGCATTGACGGCCGAGGCCTTGTCTTCGCGATCGCTCAGGGCGACCACCCGAGTGAGTGCCCCGCGGGCGACCAGGGCGGCGATCACACCCGCGATGATGATGGCGAGAAACGGAAGGATGATGGTCGTGACGATGTGCTGACCCGATCCTGATGACAGCCAGTCGACGAAATTGTTCCAGATCTCCATGGCAGGAGGATAACTCGCGGGCGGCGCACGATCGGGGAAGGCTATGGCGAGTCTGTGAATCGCCGAAAACCGTCACCCTGGGCAGGAGTTGCTCTAGTTGGCGCGAAACGTGTCGATCGCATCATCCATGCTCCAGAATTCGCCCATCACGATGAAGCGCCGCTGCCTGGCGATGAAGCGCTTCGCCCGGAAGCGCAGGCCATCGCGAACCGCGAAGCGTTCGAGGTAACCGAGCACCTCACCCTGCGGCGTCGTCACCCGCCAGAGGTCATCGTGCAGCTGTGTGAGGGCGACTCCGGGCCGCACGAGCGGGGCGGATGCTGCGAATGCGAGCGTGGTCAATGGTGCCTCTCTTCTGCGGCCGGCCCCGGCTGTCGTCGTTCCTGTACTGAATACTGTGAGGCTACGACCGACCACCGACACTGCTGCCGTTTTGCGCGCGGGGCTACCGCGCTTCGCCCGTTCCGTGCAGGGCGAACGGCTCGATCGACGCGATCTCCTCGTCGGTCAGCGGTGCCGCGTCGAGCGCCGCGAAATTGTTCTCGAGCTGGGCGACGCTTGACGCACCGATGAGAGCGGATGTCACCTGCGGCACCCGAAGCACCCAGCTGAGGGCGAGTTGTGCGAGGCTCTGTCCGCGCTGCTTGGCGAGGTCATCGAGGGCCCTGGCGCACTCGAGGTAGGTGTTGTCAATGGTGTCCTCGGTCATCCATCGTCCCTCGGCCACGCGCGAATCCGACGGGATGCCGTTCAGGTAGCGATCGGTCAGCAGGCCCTGGGCGAGCGGCGAGAAGACGATGCAGCCGATGCCCAGATCATCGAGCACCGGGAACAGTCCGTCGTCTTCGATGTGACGGTCGAACATGTTGTAGCGGGGCTGGTGGATGAGCAGCGGGATCTTGTGCTCCGCCAGCGCCTTCTCGGCCGCGATGGTCTGCTCGGCGTTGTAGTTCGAGATGCCGGCGTAGAGCGCGCGGCCGGACTGCACCGCGGTGGCGAGAGCACCCATCGTCTCCTCGATCGGAGTCTCGGGGTCTGGACGGTGCGAGTAGAAGATGTCGACGTAATCGAGCCCGAGGCGCCCGAGGCTCGCGTCGAGCGAGGAGAGCAGGTACTTGCGCGATCCGAAGTCCTGGTACGGACCGTCCCACATGTCGTAGCCGGCCTTCGAGGAGATCACCATCTCGTCGCGGTACCGGCGGAAGTCCTCGGCGAAGATGCGGCCGAAGTTGGTCTCGGCGGAGCCCTGCGGCGGACCGTAATTGTTTGCGAGGTCGAAATGGGTGACGCCGAGATCGAAGGCGCGGTGCAGAATCGCGCGCTGGGTATCGATCGGCCGGTCGAATCCGAAATTGTTCCAGAGTCCGAGCGAGACGCGCGGAAGTTTCAGGCCGCTTCGCCCGGTTCTCACATAGTCGGTGGTGTCGTACCGGTCCGGGGATGCGTCGTAGCTCATGACCCAAGCCTAGGGAAAGTAGACTCGTCGCATGCACACATTCGTTCTCGCCGGCGGCTGCTTCTGGTGTCTCGATGCGGTCTACCGCACGCTTCGCGGAGTGACGGATGTCGTGTCCGGCTACACCGGCGGCGTCACGAAGAATCCGGATTACGACGCCGTCTGCACGGGCATGACCGGTCACGCAGAAGCGGTCGCGGTCACCTTCGCCCCGGAGGTCATCCCGGATTCCGTCATCCTCGACGTCTTCTTCTCGTTACACGATCCCCGCCAGCTCAACCGGCAGGGTAACGATCGCGGCACGCAGTACCGCTCGGCGATGTTCTACACGGATGACGCACAGAAGAAGGAGTTCGAGGGGGCGCTCGAGCGCGCATCCGGCTACTGGGAAGGCGGGTTGGTCACGACCCTCGAACCGCTCGGAACCTGGTACACGGCAGAGGACTATCACCAGGATTTCTTCGCCAAGAACCCCGGCCAGGGCTACTGCATGGCGATCGCCGTTCCGAAGGTGAACAAGATCCGCCAGTCGTTCGCGGACTACGTGCTGGTGTCGTAGGACTCACTTCGGCAGCATCGCTCGCAGCGCTTCCAGTTGCTGGACGCGCGACTCGGACGTCGGACCGATTGCGGTGACCGAGATCGTCGTGACCCCCGAGG
>JAYVNU010000344.1:0-8536 GCA_043758345.1 Lacisediminihabitans sp. | reverse complement strand
CCTTCTGTAGGGGGCTCCGACTGAGCCGATGACTACAGGTTCTCGCGTTCTCCGGCACCGCGAATCTGCCCGGCGGATGATCGTGGCTACTCCATCCGGAGCAGCGCGGACTACTCCTGGTACCCCGCCTTGACCAGTCCGGTCTCGTAGGCGACCACCACGAGTTGTACGCGATCTCGCGCCACCAGCTTGGACATGATCCGGGAGACGTGGGTTTTCGCCGTCAGCGGGCTCAGGAAGAGTTTTCGACCGATCTCGTCGTTGGTGAGACCGTGGCCGACGAGCCCCAGCACCTCGCGCTCACGGTCGGTGAGAACATCGAGCTGACGGGTGTCGGGAGCCTCCTTGAGGCCGCCCGCCACCCTCTCGAGAAGTCGTTTCGTCACGCCGGGCGAGAGCAGGGCATCCCCTCCCGCGACAACACGCACCGCGCGGATCAGCTCGACCGGCTCGGTGTCTTTCACCAGGAATCCACTGGCGCCGGCGCGGATCGCGTGGGCGACGTACTCGTCGAGTTCGAAGGTCGTGACGATGACGATGTGCGTGCCCGCGAGCGCCGGGTTCGCGACGATCTGCTCGGTCGCCCACAATCCGTCACCGTCGGGCATGCGGATGTCCATGAGCACGACATCGGGGCGCTCGCGGGTGACAAGAGCCACCGCATCCACCCCCGTCCCGGCCTCACCGACGACCTCGAGATCGGGCTCGGCCTCCAGCAGCGAACGGAATCCACCCCGGATGAGTTGCTGGTCATCGGCGATCGCTACGCGGATCATGGTCGTGCCCCATTCATTCGATGCTCCGTGCGGGCAGGCGGACAGTAACGCGGAATCCACCGCCGGGGCGAGGACCAGCCTCGAGGGAGCCGCCGAGGAGTTCCGCGCGCTCGTGCATTCCGAGCAGACCGCGACCCCCGGAATCCCGGCGCGGTGCCGGCCCCGCCGTCCCGTTGTCGGTGACCGAAAGCACGTAGTTGTCGGCATCGCGTCCGGCCGTCACCATGACCGCGGTCGCCCTCGCATGCCGGAGCACGTTCGTCAACGATTCCTGCGCGATTCGGTAGAGCGCGAGTTGGGCTGGAGCGGGAGGAGGTGGTGAGATGGCGTTCTCGACATGCACGACAATGCCATGGGCCTCGATGGATGCCGCAAGCCCGAGAAGACGCGAGAGGTCGGGCTCCGGCATCAGGGGCGCACTCGGGTCGGCACCGTCTTCCGCACGAAGGACACCGAGCACCGATCTGACCTCGTCGAGCGCCGTCTTGCTGGTTTCCTTGATGCTGGCGAGAGCATCCCGGGCCTCGTCGGGCTGGGCGTCCATGAGGTGCAGGCCGACACCGGCCTGCACATTGATCTGGCTGAGCGAGTGCGCGAGCACATCGTGCAGCTCCCGCGCGATGCGAACACGCTCCGCCTGCACCTCCGACTGTTTGCGTTCGGCGAAACGCCGGGAGAATTCGCGATAGTTCTCTCGTCGGGTTCGCAAGGCCTCCCCGGCCCCCATCACGATGAGGATGCCGAGGGTGATGGCCGTGATCCGTCCGGTCTGCAACGAGACGCTGGCGATGATCGCAATGAGGAGGGTGGCGACCCAGGCCGCGGCGACGGAGATCCACGCCCAGATCCGTGCGCCGCGCACGATGGCAGCGACGATGGCGAAAGCGAGGGCGACGTAGGGAGGTCGATCCGTCGTGTTGAAGATCAGGAGATCGGCGGATGCCAGCACCGCGACGATCGCGACGACCGGCCCCGGAAACTTCCGGGCGGCGATCAACGCGAGCGGCCCGGCAAGCGCGAGGACCACCCCGAGGATCAGCAGCGGTGTCGGCATCGAGCGGGCGAGCACATGCATGCCCTGACCGGGGCGATACGTCACGAACGCAGCCGGAACCTGCACGAGGAGACTGATGATCACGGGGAGCCAGCGTCTCGCCCAGCGGTTGCCGTGATTCATCGATACCCGATGGGCCATCGACTGCTCGATCCACGGTTCGCTCCAGCGTTCGCGCGAGTGCTCGCGCGTGAAACGACCGTAGGAGGGCATGGATCGATCGTAGTTCGCACGCTCGGGACGCGGCATCCGCTCCCGGGAGCCAACGAGCTACGCCCCCGGGAGTATGCCGGCGTTCTCGTATACCTCCGCGAAGTGGGCGAAATTCGCCGCGACCGCTTCGATGAGGGCACTGTCGTTGCCGGTCTCCCGGTGCTCCCTCAGCGGTTTCTCCCAAATGCTGCGACCGATGGCGAAGCCGATGAACCCGGGCGTGACCGCCGCGATGCGGAGCCAGTGGTCGAGTCTTTCGAACGGAGCGTCCCGACCGAGCACGATGCAGCGCACCTCTGATCGTCCGCGCTGCTGCGCAGTCGCAACGACGCCACGCGCAGCCTTCTCCGTTTCCAGCCCCTCGATCTTCCAGATCGTCGGTTCGACCGCGTGCTCCTGGAAGTCCGAGATCACCCGAGAGGTCAGCGCCGGGCGCAGCTCGGTGTCATAGCGATCGATGTCCCCGTCAACCGAGGCCAACTGGGCCTTCGTCGGCGGAACGAGCAGCTCGACGATGAAACTGCGCGCCGCCTCTTCGAGTATGAGGGAGACGTGGGCGAGAGCATGGAACTGAGACGCCCGCCCCGCAGGGTCGTCGTCGGGGTTGTCGCGCACGAGCACCTTGACCTGGTCGGGATCGAAGTCGGCGACGTGATCGAGCCACTCGTCAGCGACAAGGGTGCCGTACTCGAGGGTGAAGAGCTTCTGTCCGCTGCGCTCGACCGGCATTGCGAGGTCGAGCCCGCGGGTGCTGGCGCGGCGAGCGACCTCTGCGCCGAAACGTTCGTCTACGAGGACGCCGGTGGACGCGGCATCCACTCCGCCGTCGATCGCCCTCATCAGTCCCTCGAAAATGAGGAGCTTGTCGGCGCCGATCATGTCGGCCTCGGCGTCGGTCGGCTCACCGGGAATGCCATAGACGTCGCGCTGGAGGGAATCGCGATGGTCCATCGCGAGCAGGAACAGGTGGTCGACCATCGGCTTTAATCCGTTCTCGGCGACGGGGGCAGCGGTGTCCCCGCCGCCACGCGCATCTGAATTCACGTTTTAACGAACGAAGGTCGCAGGGGGTGGAGCCCCGTGCGACCAACGAGCTCCCCGACTTGGACTCGAACCAAGAACCGCCGCATTAACAGTGCGATGCTCTGCCAATTGAGCTATCGAGGATTGCTGGATCAGCGTATTCACTTTACCAAAGGATGGCCCCGCGCCAAATCGAGGGGCGCTGCGGGTTCGATCCCGCGCCAGTCGGCCCCTGCCATCGGAAATTCAGGAGTCTGGTCACGGGCAGGCCGAAGATCGTTGTTTTTCGACGGATTGGGCTACCAGAGTCCTGAATTTCCATTGGGGCGAGGCATCTCGGCGGTCGAGCACCCTCCAGCACCGCAGGCCGACCCATGGCACGGTGCGCTCGGAAATTCAGGAAGTTGGTCGCCGGAATACCGCGTATCGGCCGGAGGGAGGGCTAGTGACGACCAAACTCCTGAATTTTCAACAGGAAGGTCGGAGTAGGGGCCTGCCGCGGCTTGCCTACGAGGGTCGGGATGCCCGTACCCCGGCCTATGCGGAACGTCGCGAGCGTGCTCGAGCTCTCGTTGGCGACGTGCAGCAGTTCCCCGCTCACGACGAGGTGCCGCGGCCAACTCCCTGAACAGTCGACCGCGGCGATCGGGGCCAGCGTGAACGCGTCCACGACCGCGATGCGGTCCGAGCCGCGAAGCGCTGTGTAGAGATACCGCCCGCTTGAATCCAGCGCCAGCGCGGCCGCGTGGTCCCCCTCGACCCAGTCGGGAACGACCGACCCGGTGAGGAGGATGCGGGCCTCGTCGTCGATCATGAAGAGTGCACCGCTGAGTTCTCCCAGCACATAAGTGCAGCCGTCGCGACCCCGGAGCAAGTCACGGGGACCGGTCCCCCGCGGAAAACCGCCAGAGCCAGTGCGGTCGAGCAATCCGTCCGACAGTCGATGCACGTGCACCCGGTCGTCACCGAGATCTGCGCTGAGAACCGTCGACCCCGCAACGAGAGTCGCGTGGGCGTGGGGTGCTGCGCCGAGTCCGCCGAACGTCTGGAGTAGGGCTTCGGGAAAGCCATCGTCGTTCAGCGCGAAAACGTCCACCGTTCCGCTTCCGTAGTTGGAGACGTAAAGATGGTGGCGCGTCACGCTGAGGTGACAGGGATATCCACCGCTAGTCACAACTCCACCGAGATGTTCGAGCGCGCCTCGTCCGGACGGCCGGAATACCTCGACTCGGGAGTTCGACTCGTCGACCGCGTAGACAAGGGCGTTGGCGGAGGCGAGAAAGGAGGGCGAGGGGGTGAGAGCGCCCACGCCGACGTACTCGAGGGTCCCGTCGTCCCGCTGTTCCGCGATACCGATGCCGGTCGCCGTGCCCTGCATCGACGCCGTGTACCCGCCGACCCAGAACCGTGTGCTGGTCAATAGCCGGCCGTCGGGTCGACGACGCCCTCGAAGCGACCGTCGCCGAGAAAGGCGACGACGTTGGCGCGCACGCGTTCGGCGAGCAGCGGTTCGATCATCTCGAGAGTGTCGGCGGTGTGCGGAGTGATGATGATGTTCCGTTCATTCCAGAGCGGATGTCCGTCCGGTAACGGCTCCGGATCCGTCACATCGATCCCTGCCCCGGCGATCATCCGGCTGGCGAGGGCCCCGGCGAGGGCATCCGTATCGATGAGACCGCCACGTGCGATGTTCACGAGGATCGCCGTGTCTTTCATAGCGCGAAGTTCGGTTTCACCGACGAGGTGCCTGGTCGAAGCAGTGAAGGCCGCGGCGAGAATGACGACGTCGGCATCCGGAATGACGTCGAGCAGATGGTCTGCCGTCACGGTGCGGTGCGCCCCGACGACAGCTTCGGCACTTCGACGCACGATAGTCACCCGCACGCCGAAAGACTCGAGAAGTCGCATGATCTCGAGCGCGATCCCGCCAGCCCCGACGATGAGCACGTCGAGTCCGTAGAGCGAAGTACCGCCTTTCTCAGTCGACCACGACGTCGCGAGAATGCGCTTCGGGAACAGCCTGAGCAGGGCGAGTATCAACGCAAGGGCGTGCTCGGCGACGGGCTGAGCATAGGCACCCTTCGCGCTGGTCCAGACGAGACGTTCCGTTTTGGCGTGACTGGCGAGCACCCGGGATACGGCGTCGACTCCCGCATTCGGCAACTGCACCCAGCCGATGCCGGGATGATCCGACAACACCGCGGCGAGCTCATCCGCGCTCCGAGTCGCCAGCCAGAGGATGCCGCGGGTGTCGTCCGAGAGGTCGGCGACAGTCCCGCCGCCGAGGCGCACCGCATCTGCGAAGAAGTCCGTCGGTTGCGGCAGGATCGCGATCGGGCCAGGTATCGGTCGACGATCCTGCGGGAGTGCCGTCACGGGCCGCGGATTCACTGCGCGATGCTGATCCATCACGGTGCTTTCCGGGGAGTCGATGGGCGGTCAGGTCTCGTCGCTGAGGCTTTCGTCGAAGTGTGCGATCGAGTCGCCACCAAGCTCTTCAGATACTCCTCGTAGGGAGAATCGAGTACGGCGTCGACCGAGCCGAGACCGATGAGGATTCCGTGTTGCATCACGGCGAGCCGAGAGGCGATCGCCGTCACGACGGAGAGCTCGCTGCTGATCACCAGAGCGCTGAACTCTCGATCACGCTGCAGGTCACGCAATGCCTCGAGCACCCCGTGCCGAACACTCACGTCGACGCCTCGCGTTGGCTCGTCGGCGACCAGAAGCGCAGGCTCGAGGATGAGGGCGCGGGCGAGCGCGACTCGCTGGCGTTGTCCGCTGCTCAGCTCCCACGGCATCCGATTCATCACCGTGAGCGGCAGCCGCACGGCGTCGATCACGTAGGCGACGGCATCTGCTGCGTCGCGGGTGTTGAAGCGGCGGTCGCGACGATAGATCGGCTCCGCCACGTTCTCGGCGATAGTGAAGTCGGAGTTGAGACGTTCGGCACCATCCTGAGGGAGGTAGCCGACGCGCAAGGCCGTCAGGTCACGGCTCCGATTGCTGCTGTGGCGCAGCGATTGACCGAGGACCTCGAGCGTGCCCCCGCTGATGCGGGGAATGCCCGAGCCCGGACGACTCGTTCGAGCGAATCCGGAAATGGTGGCCGCGAGAGTGGATTTGCCCGAACCCGACTCCCCGACCAGGCCGAGAATCTCTCCGGGGCAGATCTCGAACGTCACGCCGCGAACCGCGACGTACTCGGCCGGCCGCGCATTGGAGCGGTAGTGGATCGACACATCGCGCGCACGGACGACAGCGCGCCCCTCGCTCACCACGACAACCGGCCCGTCATCTCAGTTGGACCCCGCTCGTGTCGAAGCTCGGACCCCGCTGGGATCGAAGGTGGGAGCTCGGAGGTCGGAGCTCGGAGCATCGAAGCGAGGACAGGGACACGAAACCGGCCTCGTGCCTCGGGGAAAGACATGCATACCCTGCATCGTATCCATCGTTTGGCGAGCGACCGAGGTCGAGCGTGCTTCACATGTGCTGACGGGGCTGAACCGTGGCTGATGGGCTGGGAGCCACTCGCGGCCCTGTCCTCGACGACGATCGTGTCGAAGCTCACGGTGACCGTCGCCGATTCGTCGCGAACGCTGTCAGTTGCCGCGAAGCTCGCGGCGTTCGGCCTCGATGCGCACCAATTCGACCTGGATCTCGCGGTAGCGCTGGGGCTCGGCTGCGCCATCCGTGCGCTGAAGGCTGCCGAGAAGTTCGGCCTTGCGTCGGAGGAGGTCGCGGTCGATCAAGTTGGCGGTGACACCCTGGCAGTAGATGGTCAGTTCGCGACCCTCCTTCTCGGGAATCGGGGCGACACCCAATTCTTTGACCAGGCGGGCGAAGGGCGCCGGGACCTCACGGATCACGCGATCGAGCCAGTCCGTCGATTCGAAGGCATCCATGCTGGCGGCGATCCCGTCGCGGACGACCGCAAGCGATGCGTTGGAATATGCGGCCCGGCTCGCGCGCTGCACGAGGCTCACCCCGATGGACTCCGGATGCTGCAACATCGCCATCAGCGAGTCGCGCTCGAGTCGCGTGGCCGGGTCGGTGGGAAGCTGCATCATCGACGGGCCTGTCTCCGGCGGAGTCTCGACCGAAGTCTCGCCGTAGCGTGGCTTTGCGGGCTCCTGGGGGCGGCCGCGGGCGGCTGACACGGCACGCGCGACCTCGGAAGGATCCATGCCGAGCCAGCCGGCCAGGTTTCTCACATATCCGACGCTGAGCGCCTGGTCGCGGATGCCGGCGACGACCGGAGCGGCCGCCCTGAGCGCGGCCACACGGCCCTCGACCGTTTCGAGATTGTGGCTGGCGAGCGTGCGCCGCACCATGAACTCGAACATCGGTTTCTTCGTGGAGATGACACGCCGTACGGCATCGTCACCGCGCTGGAGTCGGAGATCGCAGGGGTCGAGCCCGTCCGGAGCGACGGCAACGAACGTCTGTGCGGCGAAGCGCTGCTCCTCGCCGAATGCCCGGCTCGCCGCCTTTTGGCCAGCCTCATCCGGATCGAAGGTGAAAATCACTTCGCCGAGACCCTGCGTATCGGCGTTGTCGACGTCTCCGAGCACGCGGCGGATCACCTTGATGTGGTCGACACCGAAGGCCGTTCCACAGGTGGCGACCGCGGTGGTGATGCCGGCCAGATGGCAGGCCATCACATCGGTGTAGCCCTCGACGACCACGACCTGGCGGCCGCGGGAAATGTCGCGCTTGGCGAGGTCGAGCCCGTACAGCACCTGTGACTTGTGGTAGAGCGCCGTCTCGGGAGTGTTGAGGTATTTGGGGCCCTGGTCGTCATCCAGTAGCTTGCGAGCTCCGAATCCGAGGGTCTGGCCGGTGACATCGCGGATCGGCCAGACGAGTCGACCACGGAAACGGTCGTAGATGCCGCGGTCCCCCTGCCCGACGAGGCCGGCTGCGAGAAGCTCCTCCTCCGTGTATCCGAGGGTCTTCAGGTGCTTGGTGAGTCCGACCTTCGGAGCGAAACCGACGCCGAAACGCTGGGCTGCCGACGGGTCGAAACCGCGCTCACCGAGGAAGACCCGGCCGACCGCTGCGTCCGGAGTGGACAACTGGCTGACGAAATAGTCTGCTGCGGCCTGATTCGCGCCGAGAATGCGGGCACGGTTGCCATGGTCGGCATTGGCCTGGCCGCCGTCCTCGTAGTGCAGCTCGAAACCGATACGGGCCGCCATGCGTTCGACAGCTTCGGAGAACGTCGTGTGGTCCATCTTCTGGAGGAAGCTGAACACGTCGCCGTCTTCGCCGCATCCGAAGCAGTGATAACGGCCGACCTGTGGGCGCACGTGAAAACTGGGGCTTCGCTCGTCGTGGAAGGGGCAGAGACCCTTCATCGAGCCGACGCCGGCGCCCTTCAGGGTTACGAAGTCGCCGACGATATCGGCGATGTTGATGCGCGCCCGCACCTCGTCGATATCGTTTCTGCGGATGAGGCCGGGCATCG
>JAYVNU010000343.1:0-8572 GCA_043758345.1 Lacisediminihabitans sp. | reverse complement strand
TCGCGCTGCTCGCGAGCGTGTTCCTCATGCTCCACGTCGGCACGCTCATCCTCGATCCGTTCGCCCACCTGCGGGTGATCGACACCTTCGTACCGTTCATCGGCTCCTTCAAGCCCGCCTGGCAGGGGCTCGGCACTGTGGCGTTCGATCTCGTTCTCGCCATCATCATCACCAGTCTGTTCCGACGGTGGTTCGGTGCGCGCCTCTTTACGGCGGTGCACTGGTTCACCTATGCGATGTGGCCCATCGCCGTTCTGCATTCGATCGGCAACGGAACCAACGGAACAAACAGGTGGTTCCTGCTCTTCGTGGTGGTCTGCGGCGTCAGCGTCGTGAGCGCATCGATCTGGCGGGTGTCGAGCCGCTACCTCGAGGTCGCCGATGCCCGGGCAAGAAGGGTTCGATGACATCGACCGAGAACGGGACAGTGCCGAACTTCAGCCGTGCCCCGCAGGGACCCGTCAGGCTGTTCGCCGCTGGCGCAGACGCTGAATACGCGGCACACCAAGCGACCTACGGCCCACTCGACATCATCAAGGGCGATCCGGGCCTGCGCGCCGAACTCGAGCGCTCGGGGCTGGAGGGGCGAGGCGGTGCCGGTTTCTCCACCGCTCGAAAGGTCGAGGCTGCACGACTCTCAGCGACCGACCGGATGTTTCCCGCCAGCGCCGTCGTCATCGCCAATGGCGCCGAGGGCGAGCCGAGGAGCATCAAGGACTCGACGCTGCTCCGCCACTCCCCGCATCTTGTGATCGACGGACTGCTCGCCACCGCCGCACTCGTCGGTGCCTCGCGGATGTACCTGCATTCGAGTCCCGAATCGCTCGACGTTCTGCGCTCCGCTCTCGCCGAACGCCGGGACACGCGTCGGATAACACTGGTCGAGGCGAAGGAGACCTTCATTTCGGGAGAGGCGAGCGCCGTCGTCAACGCCATCGAGAACGGGATCGCGCTTCCGACAGACCGCACCGTGCGGCTCACCACCTCGGGGCTGCGCGGGCGCCCGACCCTGGTGCACAACGTCGAGACCCTCGCTCACATCGCGCTCATCGCGCGGTTCGGGGGCGACTGGTTTCGGAGCGAAGGCAGCGGCGGGGATGCCGGCACGCGGCTCGTCACGGTGTCCGGAGCTGGCCAGCGGGAACGGGTGCTCGAGGTTCCGGGAAACGCGCGGATCAGCGACATCCTCGAGGCGGCCGGCGTCTCGACCGCGATACTCTCGGCCGTGCTCGTCGGCGGCTATCACGGCACCTGGATACCGGTCGAGGAACTCTCGGTCGCTCTGTCGAAGAGCGCGCTCGCCCCCTTCGGCGGTCGGCCGGGCGCTGGAGTGCTCTTCCTCCTCGCGCGAGACGAGTGCGGTCTGCAGGTCACCGCCTCGATCACCCGCTATCTCGCAGGCGAATCCGCGGGACAGTGCGGACCGTGTCTCTACGGACTCGACGCCCTCGCGTCGCTGATGGAGAGAATCGCGAGCGGCAGTGGCGAACGCGGACTGCGCAAGGAGACGGAGAGACTCGGTTTCTCGCTGATCGGCCGAGGGTCATGCCACCATCCCGACGGCACGGCTGGACTCGTCCAGAGTGCCCTTACCGCGTTCTCGAGCGATGTCGAGGCTCATCTCTCCGGCCGGTGTCGTCGAACGGCCAGGGCATGAGCGCGGCCCAGACATCGACATCCGTGCTCCACATCGACTGGACGAAGTGCGACGGTCGCGGGCTGTGCGCGGAACTCGTTCCCGATCTTCTCGGCCGGGACGAGTGGGGGTATCCGATCGCGTTGAAGGGTCCGCCCTCGGCACGATCCGACATTCCCCTCCCGAGCCAGCGGCTGGATGCGGCGATCGACGCGGTGCGCCTCTGCCCGGTTATGGCGCTCACGATCACCGGGGCGGCTTAGCCCCGCCGAGCACGGATCTCGAACCGTGAGCATGGGCAGGACTGCCCATTGCCGACGGATCGGGACTCGATCACGATTGATCTAGTGTGGTGTTCAGTGTTGTGGACGTGGTCGACGAACGGCCCCTTCCGAGAAGCACGTGGGGGAGGCGATCGTGATGGGTGATCTCCGCCACGAGATAGCGTCGCTCGACGGCACGATCACCCTCCGGTTCGCCGGCCACAGTGACAGGGGGGCCGTCCGTCGGCTCAACGAAGACAGTTTTCTGGCCTCGATGCCGCTGTTCCTCGTCGCCGATGGCATGGGCGGACACGCCTTCGGTGATCGTGCCAGCCAGGCGGCCGTCGCCGCATTCGCCGGCGTGATCGATGGCGAACCAGCGAGTCCGAGAGTCGTGCTCGAAACGATTCGCCGCGCCAACGAGGCGGTTCTGGCGGTCAGCGAGAACTCGGACACCCCGGACGCGATCTCCGGTACCACCCTCGCGGGAGTCGCCTTCGTGACGATCGGGGCGGGAGAGGGCTACCACTGGATGGCCTTCAACATCGGGGATTCCCGCATCTACAGCTGGGATGGTCGCACCCTCAGCCAGCTGAGCGTCGATCACTCGGCGGTGCAGGAACTCGTCGAGCTCGGGCAGATCACGAAGAGCGAGGCGGAGCGGCATCCGGATCGCAACATCGTCACCCGAGCGCTCGGAGCTGCTCTCGAGGTCGATGCCGACATTTGGCTCGTACCGGCACGGTCCCGCCAGACCTTCATCATCTGCTCGGATGGTCTGCCGAAAGAGCTGAGCGATGACGAGATCGCCCGCATAATCGTATTTCACCACGCGGAAGCGCACCGCGGCTCCGATGGCATGCCGATAACTCTGGCCGAACGACTCGTGAACGCTGCGATAGCGGCTGGTGGATCAGATAACGTCACTGCTGTCGTCGTCGAATCCGACATGGTGGGCTCGGGGGCGAGCTTGACGACAGAAGAGACCGTCGATCGGGATGCCATTCCGGAATTTCTCGAAGAGACACGGCCGAGGGGATAGCGGCGAGATGCCACTTCACTACACACTCGCTGACAGCGGCGGCTGGATCGCGATCTGCACGCCGACCCGTCTGCTTCTGGTCGGAGGGGCGGTGGATGACGCCACCGTCGCTTCCCTTTGGCGTGATCTGTCCTCGGCGGAGGGAATGCAGCAGGCGCTCGAGTTGCTCACGCGCCATGGCCTTGCCGCGACCCCGCCCTTCGCCCTGGTCGAGACGGGTGAGCACGGGCGCGCGATCGTGCGCGGGGACGTGACGGTCACCATCACCGGTGCGAGTGGTGTCGAGTCGCTCAGCGGGGCCGGTGTGACGACCTGGACGGAGCGACCCGTCGGGGCCATTTCCGAACTCGCGATGGCGGTCGGAGGCGCGACCGGCACGCGATCGCTTCCGCTTGCCGCCGGTGTGGTGCTCGCCGCGTCGGTCGACTGGGTCGGCGGCGCGACAGCGGAGAGCGTGCCGAAGACGGATGTCGAGGCAGAGATCTCCGAGGAGACCGTCGTCGTCCCACCGCGGGCGAAAGCGTCGGAACCAAGGGGTCCGGAATCCGAAGCCCCTGCTCCCGAAGCGCATGACCCCGAAGCCACCGTCACCGAGCTGCCGATGGCCGGAGATCTCGTGGCCGGAGAACTCACCGCCGGAGAACCCACCGCCGGAGAACCCACTGCAGGGAAGCCCGTCGCGAACGCGGCCATCGCAGCGACGGAAAGCGGCTACGACTATCTCTTCGGTGACACCGTCTTCCGCACGGTCGCGGGTGCCGCCGTCATCGAGGAGCCCGCGCCCGAGGCGCCCGCGCCCGGTCGGACCGAAGAACCCGTGCCGACCGACGAACCACCGCAAGCTGAGGCAGCGGCGTCGATGGTGGGCGACCACGACGGAATGACCGTCATGACCTCGGACATCGCGAAGATGCGTCGTGAGCGGAAAGACCGGACGAAGGGTAAACGCGACCCCGCTCCGGCGGCTCCGGCGGCGCCCGTCCTCGTGCTCGCACTTCCGAACGGAGCCCGTGAACCCCTCTCCCAGCCGATCCTCGTCGGTCGTGCCCCGAGCGTCAGCCAGGTCTCCGGGCCGATGATGCCGAAGCTCGTGACCATCGGCACCTCCGACCAGGACATCTCCCGCACCCACGCGCGCTTCGCCCTCGAGGGCGGAACGGTCGTCGTCACCGACCTGCACTCTCGCAACGGAACGATGGTCAAACTCCCGGGCAAGGAACCGCAGAAACTGCGGGCGGGGGAACCGACCTCCGTGCTCCCGGGCACGATCGTCGATTTCGGCGGCGGACTCACACTGAAAGTCGACGAGGACTGATGCGCCGCGTGTCGTCGCAGCCGCCGGAGCTGCCGGGTTACGCCTACGTCAAGGTGCTGGGGTCCGGCGGATTCTCCGATGTCTTCCTCTACGAACAGCAGCTGCCGAAGCGCCGGGTGGCGGTGAAGGTCCTGCTGACGGAGGAGCTCACCGCAGCGAATCGGGCGGCGTTCGTCTCCGAGGCGAACGTGATGGCGCAGCTGTCGACGCACCCCTACATCGTGACGATCTATCAGGCCGATGTCGCCTCGGACGATCGCCCCTACTTCGTGATGGAGCACTGCTCGGGGCCGAGCCTGTCGGAGCGCTACAAGAAGGAGATGTTCACCGTTGCCGACGCACTCCGCACCGGTGTCCGTCTCTCGAGCGCCGTCGCCACCGCCCACTCGGCCGGCATCCTGCACCGTGACATCAAACCGGGCAACGTACTGACGAACGACTACGGCTGGCCGGCCCTCACCGACTTCGGTATCTCGTCGGCCGTGGAGGAGGACGCGTTCCCGACGCACACCGGAACCCTGGCCGACGCGCTGGCGGAGGCGCAGGAGAACACCGGCACCAGTGCCTCGGTGGGGATGTCCGTCCCCTGGTCTCCCCCCGAGATGTTCGAAGACGATCCGGCCCCGGATGTGCGGTCCGACATCTTCTCGCTCGCCGCGACGATCTACACGATCCTGGCCGGTCACACCCCGTTCGAGATCCGCGGACAGTCGAACGGCACCCTCGACCTGATCGGTCGGATCGAGCGCGGGGCCATCACGACGATCGCGAGGGACGACATCCCGGCGTCCCTCACAGCCGTGCTCCGGAAGGGGATGGCCACCGATCGTGACGACCGCTTCGCGACGGCCGTCGACTTCGCGCGCGCGCTGCAGCGGGTCGAGCTCGAGCTCGGGTACGCCCCAACGACGATCGATGTGCCGAATCTGCACATCGAAGCTCCGAGCCGGGATGCGGAGCCGGATGATGCCGATGCCACCCGGGCGCGAACGGTCGCGACCATCGCGGTGCAGACGCCGATCCGTGCGGCGCCCATCCCTCCGCTCCCGGCACCGCCGGCCGACCCGGGGCGCCTCGAATCGACACGGTTGCGCTCGCCGGTGTCGATCGAACAGACGGTGCTCCGGCCGAGGGTCGCCCCGGTCGAGACCGAACCCCCGGTTGAGGTCGCCCCGGTCACAGCTCGCGCGAAGAGCCGCCGCGGGCTGATCATGGCGCTCATCGTCGGCGTGCTCGTGATCGCGGCAGGCGTGACGGCGATCGTCGTCCCGAAAGGCGCCGCCCCGCCCACACCGCCCGTGAACTCGCAGGGCGGCGGCGGCACGATCGACGTCTCGACCGTTCCGACCCCGGTGCAGGGTCTCGCCGTCGACAGCGCAGACGGAACCTCGGTCATCTTCACCTGGAAGAACCCGAAGCCGAAGAGCGGTGACGCCTTCATCTGGGCGAGGGCCGAGACTCCCGACAAGAACACGCAGACAATGGGGGCGACCGCAACGGTCACCGGTGTCGTGCCCGGGTCGAAAACCTGTATCAACGTGTCGGTGTCGCGCAACGGGATAGGCTCCCCGAGCCCCCTGGTGGTGTGCGACCGATGACGCCGCTCAAGGTCGAATTCTGCGGCGAGTGGTATTGCATCGATCCTGCCGACGACTTCTTCGTCGGCAGGGAGGGAAACCTTGCCATCGACGACAATCCCTACCTGCATCGACAGTTTCTGCGCATCTACGCCGACCATGACCTGTGGTGGATCGGCAATGTCGGAAACCTGCTGTCGGCGACGGTGACGGATGCGACGGGCGCTGTGCAGGCGTGGCTGGCCTCCGGAGCCCGGCTCCCCCTCGTCTTCCAGACCATGAACGTGATGTTCAGTGCCGGCTCGACCACCTACGATTTTTCCATCCATGCCGAGGACGACTACTTCTCGACGACCCCTTTCGCATCGTCGACGATGTCGTCGACCACGATCCTGCCGGTCACCCTCACGGTCACGCAGAAGCAGCTCGTCCTCTCGCTCGCCGAGCATGTGCTCACCCAGTCCGTCCCCGGTCGGGGGAGCGTCCCGAGCTCCGCCGATGCCGCGGGCAGACTCGGCTGGTCGATGACGACGTTCAACCGAAAGCTCGACAACGTCTGCGACAAGCTCGACAAGGTCGGCGTCTCGGGACTTCGCGGCGGAAAGGGGAACCTCGCGAACAACCGCCGGGCGCGTCTCATCGAATATGCCGTCGCCACACACCTCGTGAGTGTCGAGGACCTGCCGATGCTCGAGTGGAAAAAGAACATCGATGCCGAGTAACCGATGCCGAGTCGAGAATCGATGCGAATTCATAGACCGTTCGACGTGTTTTCCTCACCGTGTTAGCGTCTTATGCGGTGTCGAGTGGGGTCGGCAACGCCATGTCCACTGACCGGGAAGCGGAGTAGCGCGTGGGGGTGTTCTCCGGCTGGGCGAGAGGCCGCAAGGTGCTCGCATCGAGCGTCGCCATCGCGGTGCTCGCCGGCGTTCCGATCAGCCTCGCGATCATCCACCAGGGATTCCCGGTGACGGATGTCGTGCTCAACTCGCAAGACGTCTGGGTGACGAACGGCGAACAGTTGCTCGGCGGCCGTCTCGACCACCAGATCGGCGAACTGGACGCGAAGGTCAACGGATCGTCAAAAGATCTTGACGTGCTGCAGGACGGGGGAGCGACGCTCCTCACCGACGCGACACTCGGCACCGTGCAGGTCATCGATCCGGCCTTCGTCTCGCTCACCCAGAAGATCCAGGTGCCGATCGGTTCGCAGGTCGCCTACGGGCGGGACACAATCGCCGTGCTCGCACCGGATGGACGCCTCTGGGTGATCGACGCGACCACCCGCCTCAGCTTCGACCCCGCTAAGACACCGACGGCCGAGAAGCTCGGCGTCGGCGGTGCGGTGACGGTGTCGAAGACCGGGAAGGTCTTCGCGCTGTCGAAGAGCGCGAAGAAGCTCTACACGATCGATCGCCCGGGGAGTGCGGCGAACTCTGCGAGCGCGACCGTGCCGAAGAGTTACCAGCTCGCCGCGGTCGGGGAGCAGCCGGTCGTGCTCGACACGACAGCGAACAAGCTCATTCTGGCAAACGGCTCGACGACGAGTCTCGGGAAGACGAAGGGTCTTCGCCTTCAGCAGGCTGGGCCAGAGAACTCGTATGCGATCGTCGCGACCGGCTCGTCGCTCATCGCGGTTCCCCTCGACGGGAGCGCGCCGACGACCGTTTCGGCAAAGATCGAACGTGCGGTCACCAGCGCGAACGGGGTATCGGCCCCGGTTTTTCTCGGTGGGTGCGCCTACGGTGCCTGGTCCGGCGCCCAGAAATACCTCTACGCCTGCGACGGGAAGCCCCCGATCGCCCAGGACATCGACCAGCCGACCACCGGGAGCGACCTCGAGTTCCGTGTGAATCATGGAGTGATCGCGCTGAACAACCTGCAGAACGGCAATGCCTGGGTGGCGACATCCAACCTGCGACTCGTCAACAACTGGGCGCAGGTCAATCCCGACCAGGTGACGAAAGACGGTCAAACCGGCAAAGAGAAGCCGGTCAAGCAGTCGTTTGCGGATGCACTCGCCAACCGCACGGACGTCAACCATCCACCGGTTGCGGTTGCCGACAACTTCGGGGCGAGACCCGGACGAACGACGATCCTGCCGGTGCTCGAGAACGACACCGATCAAGACGGCGACGTGCTGACGATCAGCGCCGTTGACACCATCCCCGCGACCCAGGGGAAGATCGACGTGATCGAGGGCGGGCGCGCACTGCAGTTCACCGCGGCCGACGGCAACCTCAGCGGCACGTCGTTCCAGTACACCATCACCGATGGGCGCCAGGCCTTCGCCTCGGCTCCGGTCAACGTCACCATCAGGCCGCTGACGGTGAATGTCGCCCCCGCGGTCACACGCTCGAGCACCATCGCGGTCGAAGTTGGCCAGACCATCAGCTACGACGTGCTGAACGACTGGAACGATCCCGACGGCGATGACATCTACCTCGTCAATGCATCCCCGACGACCCCGGACTCCGTGCAGTTCACCCCGGATGGCCACATCACGTTCACCAGCAAGACCGGACAGACCGGAACGAAACAGGTCACCTTCACCGTCTCGGACGGCCACGCGACGGCAACCGGCACGCTCGAGATCAATGTGATGCCGGCCGGCAGTATGGACCCCGTCGCCGTTCCCGATTTCGCGCAGACGACGACGGGACTGCCCGTCTCTGTACAGGTGCTTCAGAACGACATCTCACCCTCCGGTGCCCCGTTGTCGCTCGTCGGAGCCAAGCT
>JAYVNU010000342.1:0-8583 GCA_043758345.1 Lacisediminihabitans sp. | reverse complement strand
AGCTCTACCCCACATCAGTGCTCGTGGTGAAGACCAGTGCTGGCTGGCGTCTTCGCGACCTGACCACCGCGGCCAGCGTCGACGGATAGGCGGCGACCAGAGGGGGCGTCAGATACCGAGGTTGCCAGCGAAGTCCCCACCCTCGAGGCGTTGCTTCACCGCGACCAGGAACCGTGCGGCATCCGCTCCATCCACGATGCGGTGATCGTATGAAAGAGCGAGGTACACGGTGGAGCGGATCGCGATCGCGTCGAGTCCATCGACGCTGACCACGACAGGCTTCTTTGTGACGATTCCGGTGCCGAGAATGGCGGACTGGGGCAGGAAGACAATCGGGGTGTCGAAGAGCGCACCGCGGGAGCCGGTGTTCGTCAGCGTGAACGTGCCACCGGCGAGCTCGTCGGGCTTCAGTTTGTTGTCGCGTGTGCGAGCAGCGAGGTCGGCGATCTGTCCGGCCAGCCCGGCGAGGTCCAGAGAACCGGCATCGCGGATGACTGGCGTGAGGAGGCCACGCTCGGTATCGACGGCGATGGCGATGTTCTCCTGGGCCGGATAGACGATGGTGTCGCCGTCGATGGTCGAGTTGATGATCGGATGGGCCCGGAGCGCCTCGGCCGCGGCCAGCGCGAAGAAGGGAAGGAACGACAGCTTCTGCCCTGTTTTCGAGAGGAACTCGCCCTTGACCCGGTCGCGGAAACTCGCGACCAGCGTGACATCCACCTCGACGACCGACGTCAGCTGTGCGGAGGTCTGCATGGAGATGACCGCCCGCTCGGCAATAACCTTGCGGAGGCGCGACATCGGAACGCTCGTTCCTCGTAGCGGCGACGTCTCGAGCGGAGCCGGCGCTGGTGCGGTTGCCGCCGCAGCCATCTCCGTGGCAGAGGGGGCCTCTGCGGCGGCGAGCACATCTTCTTTGCGGATGCGTCCGCCCACTCCCGAGCCGGTTAGCGTTGAGAGGTCGATGCCCTTCTCATTCGCGAGCTTGCGGACGAGCGGAGTGACGTAGCCCGGGTTGGCGTCCGGAGCCGACACCGGTTCGGCTGGAGCGGCGGGTGTTTGAGTCTGCACAGGTTCTTGAGTTTGCACAGGTTCTTGAGTCTGCACAGGTTCTTGAGTTTGCACAGGTTCCGCAGCGGCCGTCGGTGCAGGGAACTGCGCCGCAGCGGCCTGAGGTGCGGGAGCCACCGCGACGGGCGCTGCAGCTATGGCTGATTCGCTCGAAGCCGCCGGGGTCGCGGCGACCGGAGCGGGTGCGACCTGATCCGGTGCCGAAGCGGCGGTCACGGCGGGCTCCGCCACTGCGGGCGCCTCGGCGACCGGGGCGGGTGGTGCGGGCTGTGACGGTGCGGCCTGTGACGGAGCAGGTTGTGACGGCGCAGCCTGTGACGGGACGGGCGCGAACGGGGACGCCTCGGCGGACGGAGCGGGGTAGGACGGAGCCGCGGGCTGCGCGGACCGCGCCGGTTCGGTCGGCGCCTCGGGCACGGCAGTCTCGGGCGCAGCGCTCGCTTCGTCGGCGGCTGGTGCCGGGGCGTCGCCGCCACCCGATCCGTCACCGATCGTGACGAGCGGAGTGCCAACCTCGACGGTCTCATCCTCTGCGACGAGGATCGCTTCGATCACGCCGGCGATGGGGGAGGGGATCTCCGTGTCCACCTTGTCGGTCGAGACTTCGAGCAGTGGCTCGTCGACCTCGACACGGTCGCCGACGTTTTTCAACCAGCGGGTCACCGTGCCCTCGGTGACACTCTCGCCGAGTGCCGGGAGGTTGACGGATTCGCTCACGAGGTGCTCCTTATGCGGGGTTCTTGATTCAGTTTAGTTCTGTGCTGCGATTAAAAAGAGTGCTTCTGGTTCAGTTCTGTGTGGCACTACTGCCGCGTGCTGCTTGATGACGAGAGCGTCACATGGCGTGAAGCGGCTTCCCGGCAAGAGCGAGGAACGCCTCGCCGAGCGCTTCACTCTGCGTCGGATGCGCGTGGATCAGCGGAGCGATGTCTTCCGGGTACGCCTCCCAGTTCACCGCGAGCTGCGCCTCTGCAATGAGCTCACCGACCCGCGCTCCGATCATGTGCACCCCGATCACCGGACCATCGTTGACGCGCACCACCTTGATCGAGCCGGAGGTGCCGAGAATATGGCTCTTTCCGTTGCCGGCCAGGTTGTAGTCGTAGCTGGTGACCTTGTCAGCCCCGTACTGCTCGATGGCCTTCGCCTCGGAGAGCCCGACGGACGCAACCTCCGGGTCTGAGTAGGTCACCTTCGGGATACTGATGTCGGGAACGACGATCGGATTGAGACCCGCGATCTCTTCGGCGACGAAGATGCCCTGCTGGAATCCGCGGTGGGCGAGCTGCAGTCCGGGAACGATATCGCCGACCGCGAAGACTCCGGGAACGTTCGTCGCGAGACGCTCTGTTGTCACCACGAATCCGCGATCCATTGCGACACCGACCTCTTCGTATCCGAGGTTCGCCGTCGCTGGCCCACGACCGACCGCGACGAGCAGCAGCTCGGCCTCGAAGGTCATGCCGTCCTCGAGCGTGACGACGACGCCCTCGTCGTTCTGCGTGACGCTCTGAAAACGGATGCCGAGACTGAAGTTGATCCCGCGCTTGCGGAATGCGCGCTCGAACGACTTGCTGATCGTCTCGTCCTCGTTCGGCACGAGGTGCGGAAGCGCCTCGATGATCTGCACGTCGGTGCCCCACGACTTCCAGACGCTCGAGAATTCGACGCCGATGACCCCGCCGCCGAGCACGAGGACCTTCTTCGGCACGAAGTCGAGCTCGAGGGCCTGCTCGGACGTGATGACCCGGCCACCGATCTCGAGCCCCGGAAGTGAACGCGAGTAGGAGCCGGTGGCCAGCACGATGTTCTTTCCGACGAGTGTCAGGTCGCCGACCTGCACAGTCGTCGCCGATGTGAGGCGACCCTCTCCCGCAATGACGGTGATGCCGCGTGCCTTGATCAGGCCCTGCAGACCTTTGTACTTACTCGCGACGATGCCCTCGCGATAGGCGGAGACCGCCGCGATATCGATTCCCTCGAAGGTGGAGGTGACGCCGTATTTGGCGGACTCGCGGGTGACATCCGCAACCTCGGCCGAATGGAGCAGCGCCTTCGTCGGGATACAACCGACATGCAGACAGGTACCGCCGACTTTGCTCTTCTCGACGAGCGCCACGGAGAAACCGAGTTCGCTCGCGCGAAGCGCTGCGGCATACCCGCCGCTGCCGGCTCCGAGGATCACAATGTCAAAATTTTGCTCGGACAACCCGGCGGCTCCCTAGATGAACGGTGTTCGGCCCGAGTTTTTCGCGCCCTGAAAACCTTACTACCTGAGCGAAAAGCCCTCGGCCAGAGTAAGCAGTGAGCGAACAACGACGGCCGTAGGGCCCTTCGCTGTATAGCCGAAGGGGGCACCGCCATTCATTGCCGGACCGGCGATATCGATGTGGGCCCACGGGATCCTCCCGAGCCCATCGCCGTGACGATCGGGCACGAATTCCTGCAGGAACACACCGGCGAGGAGCATTCCTGCCGCCGTGCTGCCGATCTTCGCATTGGCGATGTCGGCCACATCGGAATTGAGCAACGCCCGCAGTTCTACGGGAAGCGGCATCGGCCAGAGGAGCTCTCCGGAGGCCTGTGCGGCAGCCACAACTTCGGCGACGAGTTGCTCGTCTCCCATCACACCGCAATAGCGGTCTCCGAGCGCCACCCGCTGGGCGCCGGTGAGTGTCGCGACATCGATGATGGCGTCCGGATTCTCCTCGCCGGCCGCGACGATGCCGTCGGCGAGCACGAGTCGGCCCTCGGCATCCGTATTGAGCACCTCGACCGTCTGGCCACCTCGAATCCGCAGAACGTCGTTCGGCCTGATCGCACTTCCCGACGGCATGTTCTCCGCGATGCACATCCACGCCGTCAACCTGACGTCGAGGCCGAGGCGCGCGGCTGCGAGCACGACTGCCATGACCGTGGCCGCTCCCGTCATGTCGTCTTTCATTCCGACCATCGAGGCCGGTGGTTTGAGCGAGAGTCCGCCACTGTCGAAGGTGATGCCCTTTCCGACCAAAGCGAGGTGCGCGGATGCCCCGGCCGGCGAATAGGAGACCTTGACAAGTCGGGGTCCCCGGGTCGAACCCTGCCCGACACCGAGGATTCCGCCGAAGCCCCCCGCGCGGAGCTCGGCTTCGGCGAGGATCTCGACCTCGACGGGAAGACCAGCCGAGAGATCGAGCACGGCGGCCGCGAAGGATTCCGGGTAGAGATCGAGCGGTGGCATGTTTACCAGATCTCGCACGCTGTGCGTCGCCGTCGCGACGGCGGCTGCCCGCCCGACCAACGCCGGGTCGTTCTCGCCGGCCGGCGCGACGACGGTGATGAGCGAAGCGGGCAGCTTCGTCGAGGAAAGGGTGGAATGGCGATACGTCGTGTAGGCGTAGGCGCCGATCGCGGCTCCCTCGAGGATCGCGAGGGTCGAAGCATCCGAATCCGTCGGCAGCGCGAAGAGGAGTGATTCGATTCCGACGAGTTGTCGAGCCGCCGTCCCGGCCGCATAGCGAAGCGTCTCCGCCGTCGGCTCACCGGTACCGAGTCCGACCAGAGCGAGACTCTTCGCCCGTCCGATTCCGGGCAGTCGTCGAACGGAGTCTTTCGCGCCGCTCACCCCGATGTCAGAGAGTGACGATTTCAATGCGTCGAATTCGGGCCCGTCGGCCAAGAGTTCCGCGCCGGTGTCCGACCCGCTGACGCCGATGACGAGCACGTCGGCCGTGAGCGAAAGAGCGGGATCTGAGGTCAGCGCGAGGCGTGGGACGGTCATCTCGTCATGCTATCCGGAGGGGATACCCGCGCCGGTACAGCGTGTTCGCTCTCGGCACCACGCGGCGCCCGTGTTGCCGGGTCGAGCGGTAATCCCCGCACCTAGAGTTAAGTAGTGCGTGATCCCGAAGGCCTCTACGAGTTCAACCCCGACGTCACCGACGTGCCGGAGGGGCTTCACCTCGTCGCCGGGCTGACCGGTTTCGCCGACGCGGGCGCGGGCGTGAGCCAGCTCAGCGAATATCTCACCGACGTGGTGGCCCATCGTCTGGTGGCCACCTTCGACACCGACGCATTGTTCGACTATCGCGCGCGGCGCCCGACGATCTATTTCGATGAAGACAAGGTCACCGACTACCGACCGTTGAAACTCGCCCTCTACCTCGCGTCTGACGAGATCGGCCAGCAGTTCCTCTTCCTCACCGGATTCGAGCCCGACTTCCAGTGGGAACGATTCACCGCGGCCGTCCTGCAGCTGATTGCCAAGTACCGGGTCAAGTCGACGACGTGGGTGCATGCGATCCCGATGCCGACACCCCACACGCGTCCGATCGGTGTGACGGTGAGCGGAAACAGGAGCGAGCTCATCGACTCGATGTCGATTTGGAAGCCCCAGACACAGGCGCCGGCGACGGCCCTTCATCTGCTCGAATACCGTCTCCAGGCGTCCGGTCACTCGACCGTCGGTTTTGTTCTGCTGATTCCGCACTATCTCTCCGATACCGAATACCCCGACGCGGCGGTGACGGCCCTCGAGAGCATCAGCGCGGCCACCGGCCTGATCTTTCCGACTGATCACCTGCGATCCGAGGGACGCGATTTCCTCGCCAAGATCGACAGCCAGATCGAGACGAACCAGGAGCTGGCGCGTCTCGTCGGAACTCTCGAGGAACGTCACGACTCCTATATGCAGGGAAAGCCGTCGCGTTCGCGATTGACCGATGAAGACGGCGAGCTTCCGACGGCCGATGAGATCGCGGCCGAACTCGAGAACTTCCTGGCGATAAGGCGCAACGGCGAAGACGGCAATCCTGCGATCTGAACCACCGCGCGAGTGCCGTATCCCGCTCAGATAGTCTGAATCGTGTGAATTCGCGCCGCTCGTGGCTCATGTGGGGCGTCGCCGTCTTCGCCTATGTGATCGCCGTTCTTCAGCGCACATCACTCGGCGTCGCGGGTGTGCAGGCCACCGACCGGTTCCACATCTCGGCCTCGCTGCTGTCGAGCCTCGCCGTCGTGCAGATCATCGTGTACGCGGCGCTGCAGATTCCGGTGGGCATCCTCCTCGACCGGTTCGGCGCGAAGATCCTGATTGCGAGTGGCGCGCTACTCATGTTCGCCGGCCAGCTGACCCTCGCGACCGCCCCATCGATCGGGGTGGCGATCGTCGGGCGCATCCTCGTCGGTGCGGGAGATGCCGCCACCTTCATCTCCGTGGTACGACTGCTGTCATCCTGGTTTCGCGGGCGCATTCTTCCCCAGCTTGCCCAGTGGACGGGGAACATCGGCCAATTCGGCCAGATCCTGTCGGCGATACCGCTCTCCTACGTGTTGCACTCGCTCGGCTGGACGCCCGCTTACCTCGGCGCCGCGTCGCTCTCGGTGCTCGCGCTGGCACTCGTGCTCCTGCTGCTGTCGAACAATCCGGGCGTGGATGTCTCGAGCCAGCCGATCGCGACATCCACCTTTCCCGGCGCGCTCAAGCGGCTGCGCGATGCCCTCGCAAGACCGGGAACGCAACTCGCCTTCTGGTCGCACTTCGTGACCCAGTCATCGGGAACCGTGTTCACTCTTCTCTGGGGATTCCCGATTCTCACCGTCGCCCTCGGCTACAGCCGCATAGAGGCATCCGGCATGCTCGCCCTTATCGTCGTCGCGAGCCTCATCGCCGGGCCGATCCTCGGAATTCTGACCGCCCGTTTCCCCCTCAGGCGCTCCAACCTCGTCATCGGTGTCGTCGGGCTGCTCGCGGTTACCTGGACGATGGTGTTGACCTGGCCCGATCGGCCGCCGACGTGGCTCGTGATCACACTCGTCGTCGTGCTCGGGATCGGGGGACCCGGGTCGCTCATCGCATTCGATTTCGCGCGCACCTTCAATCCGCTGAGAAGCCTCGGCTCGGCGAACGGAATCGTGAACATCGGCGGATTCCTCGCCTCCTTCGTCATGATGTACGCCATCGGGGTGGTGCTCGACTCGCTGCATCAGGTCGGGTTCGCCGCCGACCAGGCCGGGGGAGTTTTCAACTGGCAGTCGTTCAGAATCGCACTCTGCGTGCAATACATCGTCGTCGGCGCAGGGCTCGGCTTTCTCCTGCACGCGCGGCGCCGTACGCGGCGCCGTCTTCACGAGGACGAGGGAATACAGGTGGCACCCCTCTGGGTTGCACTGGTGAGGGCACGTCGGCGGAAGATATAGCCCCCGCCGCAGATTGGCAAGGGGGTTGCACAATCCATGCAATACTTGGAGCAAGACCCGTTCATGTCCACGGGACCACAATCGCATGCTGTGCGCTTGTGCCCGGGACTTGACATGGGTCTTAGTGCTGTCGAAAAATTCACGCTGTCAAAACAATTTCTGTCTGGCAACCGCGACCTCCAAGTACAGACCAGCACTCCAAACCCGCATTTTTGAAACACAAGGTTATTCCATGATGAAAGGTGTCAACATGGCTGCCCGAACAAAGGCAACGGCTCTTGCAGAGCCAGAGACAGTCGAAGAGGTCACCGTTGACCCGACGACTGCGGTGAAGAAAGCCGCTCCAGTAAAGAAGGCTCCGGTCAAAGCCGCGGCGAAGACGGCAATTGCGGCGACGAAGACCCCGGCGAAGCGCGGGACGAAAGCGTCCTCGACCGACGGTGGTGTCGAGGAAGAAGAAGACGATGACGAGGTAGTGGATGTCGTCGTCGTGATCGAAGACACGAAGGATGACAGCGACGAAGTCAAGGAAGACTCGGCCGACGATTCCGACGACGACAAAGATGACAAGGCAACTGAGACGCTCCCGTCGGGGGCGCTGGTTCTCTCCCTCGTCGATGATGACGACGAAGTTCCGGTGTATTCGTCCGCGATCACCGGTGCCACAGCCGACCCCGTGAAGGACTACCTCAAGCAGATCGGCAAGGTAGCGCTTCTCAACGCGGCCGAAGAGGTCGAGCTCGCCATGCGAATCGAGGCTGGGCTCTTCGCCGAGGACAAGCTTTCAGTCATGTCTCCGGCAGAACTGAAGTCACAGCTCGGCCGCGAACTCAGTTGGGTGGCGCGAGACGGCCAGCGCGCAAAGAGCCATCTGCTCGGGGCGAACCTCCGTCTGGTGGTCTCGCTCGCGAAGCGCTACACCGGTCGTGGCATGCAGTTTCTCGATCTCATCCAGGAGGGAAACCTCGGTCTCATCCGCGCGGTCGAGAAATTCGACTACACGAAGGGGTTCAAGTTCTCCACCTACGCCACCTGGTGGATCCGCCAGGCGATCACCCGGGCGATGGCGGACCAGGCCCGCACCATCCGGATCCCTGTCCATATGGTGGAGGTCATCAACAAGCTCGCCCGCGTGCAGCGCCAGATGCTTCAAGACCTCGGTCGGGAACCCACCCCGGAAGAGTTGAGCCGCGAGCTCGATATGACACCCGAAAAGGTCATCGAGGTTCAGAAGTACGGTCGCGAGCCGATCTCACTCCACACGCCTCTCGGCGAGGACGGTGACAGCGAATTCGGTGACCTCATCGAGGACACTGAGGCGGTCGTCCCTGC
>JAYVNU010000341.1:0-2745 GCA_043758345.1 Lacisediminihabitans sp. | reverse complement strand
GTGCCCTCGGCGCGTACATCGGGTGCCGGCGACACGGCGTGAGACTGTGGTCGTTCGCCGACGCACTCGCTCCCGCGATGCTGGTCGCTCAGGCGATCGGCAGACTCGGCAACTGGTTCAATCACGAGCTCTTCGGGCTGCCGACGACGTTGCCGTGGGGGCTGCAGATCGAGCCGGGCAACATTGCGATCGTGCACGCCTATCCGAACGGGCTCCCCGCCGGAACGACGTTCCACCCCCTCTTCCTCTACGAGATCGTCTGGAATCTGATCGGCGTCGCCATCATCCTCGTCGTCGAACGCCGCTTCCGCCTTCAGCACGGAAAGGCCTTCGGGGTCTACCTCATCTGGTACGGGCTGGGGCGCAGCTGGCTCGAGGCGATCAGGATCGATCCCACGAGTGACGGATTCCTCGGAATTCCAGCAAACATCTGGGCATCGTTCGTGTCGATCGCACTCGGAATCATCCTCATCGTCGTGCAGTCACGGCGGCACGGCCACGAGATCGAGACCTCCGTCTACCGGGACGGCTGGGTTCCCCGCGACACGCGCCCGGGATCCGGATCGGCTGCGAGCGATGTCGTGTCCGAGGCCGGGGACTCGAAAGTCGACTCGAAAGTCGACTCGAAGGTTCACGAGAAGCAGTCCTGAGACAGGTGCGGCCGAGGCCCGAGCTGCGGCTACGGGGCCTGCACCGGCCGCTCGAGCACGATCATCCGCCCGATCTGCTCGAGCACGCGCGCGCTCAGCGCAGCGTCGCCTGCGGTCGGCTCGGGGGTGAGCTCCGACAGGGTGATGGCCCGCGAGATACCGAGTGTTGCCAGCGTGCTCGTCTCTACCGACAGCCGCCCTGCCACCGCGACGACAGGAACGGGAGCCGATCTCTCGGCGACCCGTGCGACCAGCTTGCCCGACGCGGTCTGGTCGTCGAGGCTGCCCTCCCCGGTGATCACGAGATCGCAGCCGACGAGGTGCTCGTCGAATCGGAGCAGATCGAGGAAGAAGTCGGCCCCCGAGACGATCGTTCCGCCGAGCAGGAGGCAGCCGAACCCGACCCCGCCCGCGCTGCCGGCGCCGGGGGTGATCGCGTGTGCCGCGGCATCGGGGAAGCCGGAGCGCGCGGCACGGTCGACCAGGGCGAGAAGTCCTTCATCGAGTCGAGTGACCTCGTCTGACGTCGCGCCCTTCTGCGGGCCGAAGACCGCCGCGGCGCCGGCGTCACCGGTGAGGGGGTTGGTCACGTCGCTCACGGCGAGGATCCTCGCGCCGCGGAGGTCGACGATGGCGGAGCTGTCGATGGTCTCGATCGAGTCGAGGACCGAGCCATCCGCCCGAACGACTGGTCCCTCGGGGCCGGTGAACCGGACGCCGAGGGCGGCGAGCATCCCGATTCCGCCGTCGGTGCTCGCACTTCCCCCGAGCGCGACGACAACGCGCTCCGGTCGCAGCTCGAGCGCCGCGCGGATCGCCTGCCCGACGCCGTAGCTCGACGAGTGCAACGGTTCGAGCCGCCCGCCAGGGAGTTGCGCCAGCCCGCAGGTCGACGCGACCTCGACGACCGCCGTCGAACCGTCGAACGCGAAGATCGTGGTGTGCGGCACACCGGTGGGACCGTCGACGGTCAGCTCGACGGATTGGAAGCCCGCCGTGATCGCGGCATCCACGCTGCCGTCACCGCCGTCGGCGAGGGGAAGCAGGACGCAGTCGACGGATGGCTCGGCCGCCAGCAACCCGCGCCGCAACGCACTCGCCACCTCGACTGCCGTGAGACTGCCCTTGAACTTGTCGGGTGCGACCAGGATCTTCACCTGCGAATTATCGCTCAGGCAACGCTCCGCCCGTGTCGAGGATCGTGAGCAGCGCCCGCGCGTAGGCATCCGCTGCCGCATCCGCCACAAACGTTTGCGACTCGGCGGCCGGGTCCGACTCCGCGGGCATGTCGACGTCGACCACGAATCGGCCCTCGGCGGAGCGGCCGAGGGAGCGGAATGCGGTGCCGAGCAGTTCGCGCAACTGGTCTTCGCGAGGCATCCAGAGCGCGTCTTCTATGGAGACTGAATCGAGTGCCCACTCCGTTGTGCCGTTGAACCCGAGCACGGTGCCGGTGCTGAACTCGTGGGCCTCCACCGTCATGTCGCTGAGGATGAAGACCTCGTCATCGAGCTCGACGCGATCGATGCGAAAAGCATCGCCGGCGAGCGGATGCCAGTCGAGCCCCGAATCGCTGAGAGCGCGCGCCAACTCTATCGAAATCACTGTGGTGCCCTCATCAGACCTGAGTCAGTGCCCGGGCTTTTTCGTCAGCTTGTCCCGTTCGGCGGAGAGAGACTTCATCGTCTCCGGGTCGAGCCCGGGGCGCACGACATCGCTGAACGGCGTTTCGAGTCCACTCTTCAGGAAGACCGCTTCGGCGTAATCGGCCGCGGCGGATTGCAGTTTCGCGGATGCTCGTCCCGACTTCCTGGCAGACACGCGCGACCCGCCGACGGCATCCGCGTGCTTCTCGAGCGCCTTGGTGAGGCTCTTGAGAGCAGCATCGATTTTCTTAGACATAGCGGCATTGTCTCCTAACAACGTGAACGGCGCTATCCGACCGATCCACGGAATCGAGCGATCGCCGACGAATTCATTACGAAACACTGACGTGGCGGACCCACCCAAACCTTTCTCGCGAGGGAGCCGAACTACGTTCATCGAGTTCGTCCCAGCAGCAACAGAGCAAAGGATTTCTTATGCGTAACATTTC
>JAYVNU010000340.1:0-2750 GCA_043758345.1 Lacisediminihabitans sp. | reverse complement strand
CCGGAAAGGGCGTGCTCGTCACCGCGGATCGCGACGCAGCCCTCGCCCACGCCGAGTTCTGGCTCGGCCAGGGGAGTGTGCTCGTCGAGGAGTTCCTTGCCGGCCAGGAGGTCTCACTCTTCCTGCTGAGCGACGGACACGACGTTCTCCCGCTCTCCCCCGCGCAGGACTACAAGCGACTCGGTGATGACGACGAGGGCCCGAACACGGGAGGAATGGGCGCGTATTCTCCGCTGCCCTGGCTTCCCGATGGTTTCGTCGACGAGGTCATCGAGACGATCGCGCTTCCGACGATCCGCCGGCTCGCAGACGAGAAGACTCCCTTCATCGGGCTGTTGTACTGCGGCCTCATCCTGACCGAATCGGGTACTCGAGTCATCGAATTCAACGCCCGTTTCGGGGATCCGGAGACGCAGGTCGTGCTTCCCCTGCTGATCACGCCTCTCAGCTCGCTGCTCTTCGCCGCCGCGAGCGGCGCTCTCGGCGGTCTGCCGCGCCCACAGTTCTCGCACGACGTGGCCGTGACCGTCGTGCTGGCCAGCGAGGGCTATCCAGAGTCGCCGATCACCGGGCGGGTCATCACGGGAGTCGACACGGCTCTCGTCATCCACGGCGTGACGGTCGACCACGCGGCGACCGCCCTGTCGAACGGACGGCTCGTTGCGACCGGCGGTCGCGTGCTCAGCGTCGTCGCGACCGGAAGCGATTTCGGGGAAGCACGATCCCGCGCCTACCGCGCCCTGGAGGCGATCGACCTCGAAGGCGGCCAGTACCGCACCGACATCGCACTGAGGGTCGCAGGATGACCGATCTCCCCGGCTGGACGCATGCCTATTCCGGCAAGGTGCGCGACCTCTACATCGAAGGCGACGTCGAGAGCCTCGCCGCCGCGACGCGCGTGCTGATGGTCGCAAGTGACAGGGTGAGCGCGTTCGATTTCGTGCTGTCGCCGGGCATCCCGGGCAAGGGCGAGCTGCTGACGACGCTCAGTCTCTGGTGGTTCGATCGGCTCGCCGGGGTGCCGAATCACCTGGTGGCGGATCACCGGATCTCGACAGGCTCGATCACCGAGGGCAGCTCGATCACCGAGCTGATTCCGGATGCCGTGGCCGGGCGTGCGATGCTCGCCCGCACACTCGATATGTTCCCGATCGAGTGCGTCGTGCGCGGCTATCTGTCCGGTTCGGGCTGGTTGGAGTACCAGCAATCGCAGAGCGTCTGCGGTGTCGCGCTGCCGCCCGGTCTCGGCGATGGCGACCGGCTCCCGGAGCCGATCTACACCCCGGCCTGGAAAGCTCCCCTCGGCGAGCACGACGAGAACATCACCTTCGAACGCACGGTCGAGCTCGTCGGACCGGTGGTCGCGCAGTCGCTGCGCTCGCTCAGTCTCGAGATCTTCCGCCGGGCCTCCACTATCGCCGAGGGCCGCGGGATCATCCTCGCCGACAGCAAGTTCGAGTTCGGCGCCAACCGCGAGAACGGGGTCATCACCCTCGCCGACGAGGTGCTGACGAGCGACAGTTCTCGCTATTGGGACGCAGCGACCTACGCCGCCGGTGGTGCCGATCGACTTACTAGCTTCGACAAGCAGATCGTGCGCAACTGGCTTCGCGCCCACTGGGACAGCTCGTCCGGTTCACTGCCACCGGAGCTTCCGCCGGAGATCGTCGAGCAGACCGCGCAGCGCTATCGGGAGTTGATCGAGAGGCTGACGGGCGGATGATCGTCAGCAGCGTCGACTGGGACGACCCGGATGCCATCGCCCTGCGCAGCGCCCAGCGCGCCGAGATCGAGGAGCGCTACGGCACCCCAGACTCCGAGCCCGGTCCCGCGCCGACCGCCGGCGACATCTCCGCGTTCTTCGTCGCCTACTCCGACGACGGTGAGGCCCTCGGCTGCGGAGGACTCCGCCAGCGTGACGACTCCGAAGCCGAGATCAAGCGGATGTTCGTCGCCCCCGACCATCGCGGCACCGGCGTCTCGACGGCGATCCTCGGCGCGCTCGAAGACTACGGCCGCGAGCGGGGGTGGCTACGACTCGTGCTGGAAACCGGGGCGGCTCAGCCGGACGCCGTGCGGTTCTACGAACGCGAGGGCTTCACGCGCATCCCGAACTTCGGACACTACGTCGACTCGGACATCTCTCTTTGTTACCAAAAGCCACTTTTCCCGAGCGATCCATCGGAGGACACGAATTGCGAAGGCTGCCAGTAGCCGCACCGTGATGGAGCGAGGTGGTTTCATTCTTCTTACGACAGCTCCGGCCGCAGCGCCCATCTCCAGGTTTCGCCGATTCAACCTCATGCCGTCCACACTCCTGAAGGACGGCCAGGCTAACCACCCCGCGGTGGTCGCGCAGTCTGCTCATCGTGCGCAGAGCATCCAGTTGCGGGTGACCGACGCGATCACGTCGTTCGCCGGCTCGAGGCGATCTTCCTGTCGACCTTCGTCATGATCGGCCAGAATCGGCAGGCCGCGTTCCAGCAGATCAAGGCAGACAACGATTTCTCCTCAACAGAGAAGGAACTCGATGACAACACCGCGATGACAAAAAAGATCGCCGACCTGACCACTCGCATCGAGCAGCCGACCAACGTGATCCACCAGGAAGTGGTCATCAACACGAAGAGCTAGCGCTCACGTGCGCCATTCGGCCCTTCCCGGGTACCAGGAAGGGCCGGATGACCCACTTCACCCGCCGACGCCGGACGTGCCCGGCGGTGTAGTTCACGCGTCAACTAAGTTGTAGC
>JAYVNU010000339.1:0-2774 GCA_043758345.1 Lacisediminihabitans sp. | reverse complement strand
TGCTGTCGAAGCTCGGGCCAGACCCCCAGATCGACAAGACGACGGCGGCGGAAGACCGTTTCGTCAGCGTCATCCTGAAGAAACCGACGCCCATCGCGCTGCTGCTCATGGACCAGAAGGTGGTCAGCGGTATCGGCAACGTCTATCGGGCCGAGATGCTCTTCCGCGCCAGGCTGAACCCGCACACGCCGGGAAAGCACCTGTCGGAGGAGACCGTTCGCGCGCTCTGGCAAGACTGGGCGCACCTGCTCGCAATCGGTGTGAAGACCGGCCAGATGCTCACGATGGACGGGCTCAGTCCGGCCAGCAAGCGGAAGGCACTCGCCCGGCGCGCCGACCGCCACTGGGTGTATCACCGAGAAGGCCTGCCGTGCCGGGTCTGCGGAACGAACATCGTGATGGAGGAGCTCGGCGGACGCAAGCTCTACTGGTGCCCGAAAGACCAGGCCTGACGCCTGTCGACGAATAGGCTCGAACGATGCGAAACACTCCTGCTTTCCTCCTCGAAGACGCCGACGAGGTGAGACGACTGATTCGCGAGAACCCGTGGGCCACGATCGTCTCGGCGGCACCGAAGGGGATCGTGGCCTCTCACTATCCGGTGATCCTCGAAGAGGACCAAGACGGCATCAGTATCGTCAGTCACGTCGGGCGCCCGGATGAGCAGCTGCACGAGCTCGGAGCTCACGAGGTGCTCGTCATCGTCCAGGGTCCTCACGGCTATATCTCGCCGGGGTGGTACGGCGCGATGCCCTCCGTGCCGACCTGGAACCACGTGACCGCGCACCTCTACGGCACGCCCGAAATTCTCGGTGCCGAAGAGAACTACGCGGTCCTTACCGGGCTGGTCGACTACTTCGAAAAGCGGATGCCGGAACCCGCGCTGCTCGAATACAACGAGGAATACGCCCGTCGAATCGCCGTCGGTACGGTCGGATTCCGTCTGCGAGTCACTCGCTTCGACGCCCGGCTGAAACTGAGCCAGAACAAGTCGCCGGAGGTGGTGCAGACGATCATCGGCGAACTCGAGCGCGGCGACCACTATGCGCAGCCCGCGCTCGCGCGTGAGATGCGACGGGTGCACGGCGAATGAGCCTGCTGCTTCGCAACGCGCGGATCGGGTCGCCATCCTCCGGCGAACGCGTCGCCGACATCCTCACCTCCGGCGGCCGAATCGATCGCATCGGAACCGGGCTCACCTCGAAGGGCGAAGCGATCGACCTCGAGGGACGCAGCGTCGTTCCGGGCCTCTGGGACGAACACGTTCACTTCGGGCAGCAGGCGTTCACCCGCCGACAGGTGGATGTCTCGACCGCAGCATCCGCCCTCGATGCTGCCACGGCGATGGGAGCCGCCTTCGCTTCGCACCCGCCGAAGACCGGCACCACCCTGAGCGGCTTCGGTTTTCGGGACGGACTGTGGCCCGACATCCCGACGGCCGCCCTGCTCGATCGGCAGACCGGCGACATCCCGACGGTGCTCGTGAGCAACGATCTGCACTGCTGCTGGCTGAACACGGCGGCGCTCTCCCGCTACGGCGTGACGTCAGACGAGAACGGTCTCGTCAGGGAAGACGCTGCTTTCGCCGTCAGCGGTGCCCTCCAGAACGTGCCGAGCGATGTGCTCGACGAGTGGGTCGCCGAGTCCGCGGCCGATGCGGCGTCACGCGGCGTCGTCGGCGTCGTCGACTTCGAGATGTCCGACAATCTCGCTGCGTGGAGGAGGAGGTTCGCAGGTGGCTTCAGCTCGCTGCGGATCGATGCCGCGATCTACACGGAGCACCTCGCCGCCGCCGTGACCGCCGGGCGTTTCACCGGCGAACCGCTCGAGCCGACCGGGCTGCTGGCGGTCGGCCCGTTCAAGTTGCTGATCGACGGGTCGCTCAACACGCGCACGGCTTTCTGCGTGCACGACTATCCCGGGTTGGAGGGCACGGAACACTCTCGCGGTATCCTGACCGTATCGAGCGATCGACTCGTCGAATTGATGGGTGTTGCCGCCGCCGCGAAGCTCGTGCCGGCCATCCATGCCATCGGTGACGAGGCCAATCGCATCGCGCTCGACGCCTTCGAGACCGTCGGATGCGGCGGTCGGATCGAGCACGCCCAGCTGCTCGCCGAGAGCGACTATCCGCGATTCGCGGCCCTCGGTGTCGCAGCGAGCGTCCAGCCGGAACAGGCGATGGACGATCGTGACGTCACCGACCGCTACTGGGCAGGCCGCACCGAGCGGGCGTTCGTCTTGCGCGACCTGCTCGACGCCGGCGCGAAACTGCTGTTCGGATCGGATGCCCCGGTCGCCCCGCTCGACCCGTGGATCACGATGGCGGCGGCGGTCGGACGCGCTCGCGACGGGCGGGAGGCGTGGCATCCGGAGCAGGCGGTCACATTCGAGGAGGCACTGAGTTCGAGCACACGGTCGACGATCGCGGAGGGTCAGCGGGCCGACCTCGCGGTGCTCGGTGCTGATCCGTTTTCGGCGCCAGCGCAGGAATTGCGGACGATGCCGGTCGTCGGCACCCTCGTGGACGGTCGCTGGACTCACAACACGATGGGCGGATGACGCCTGTCGTTCTCTAGTGCGATGCCAGAATCCCCGATGCGTCAGCGACGCTGATCTCCGGGCGGATCGCTTCGATGCGGTTGGTCCAGCTCATCCCGTTCCACCAGCGAACCTGGGGAAGGCCGAGCGGATCGCGGTACCAGCCCGCGGGAGCGATGCTTTGGTTCAGGGAAGACATTCGGAATTCTCCATGCTGGAATGCCCCACCGCGG
>JAYVNU010000338.1:0-2775 GCA_043758345.1 Lacisediminihabitans sp. | reverse complement strand
CCACTCCGCGCTGCAGCCCGTCGAGCCACTGCCAGTAGCCGAGCACAGCGAGATCCTCATCGAGGATGGTGCGGCAGCGGTCTTCGACGATGGCACGGATCTCGTCCCGTTCCTCCGCCGTCGTGAGGCGAACACCGGCTCGCAGAACCTGCGTGACGGCAGCGTCACAGCCCACCCGGCTGAACACGAAGAAGATGCCGGGCAGCAGATTGCGCTCACTGAGCATCTTCACGACGGCGGCGCGATCCATCTTGCCGTCGTCGTGATTTCCGCGGGAGTTGTAGCTGCCCCGCCGCTGCCGGACGTTCGGCGCACCGTTTCGCCCGGAGCCGGCCCGCACCAGCTGCACGAGTTCGGGATTCACCCGGTGCGTTCCGGACGCATCGAACAGGTCGAGCATCTTCGAACGGACGAGGATGTGCTGGTCGAGCGGAACCGGACGCTCCTCCGACACGATCACGGCCGTCTCACCGCGCACCACCTGCAGCCAGTCGCCGAACTCCTCGGCGTTCGAGACCGTCGCGCTGAGCGAGACGAGTCGCACGCTCTGCGGGAGGTGGATGATGACCTCCTCCCACACAGCGCCTCGGAAGCGGTCCGCGAGGTAGTGCACCTCATCCATGATCACGAATGACAGGTTCTTCAGGAGGTCGGAGTTCGCGTACAGCATGTTGCGGAGTACCTCGGTCGTCATGACCACGATGCGCGCGCCCGAGTTGATGTTCGTGTCGCCGGTGAGGAGGCCGACATCCGCCGCTCCGTATTCGGCGACGAATTCCTGGAATTTCTGGTTCGAGAGCGCCTTCATCGGCGCGGTGTAGAAGACCTTCGCGGCCGGTTCGAGCATCGCGAGGTAGACCGCGAACTCGGCGACCACTGTCTTTCCGGCGCCGGTCGGGGCTGCGACCAGCACACTGTCACCGTTTTCGAGGGCGACACAGGATTCGACCTGGAACGGGTCGAGATCGAACGACTGGTTCGCGCGGAAACGCTCGACCTTCGGCGTTCCCCTTCGTACCTTCGAGGCGGCGAACCGCTCGGCCGGGGACAGTTCGGCGCTCACGCTGCGGCCGCGTCGCCGATGCCGGCGCTCAGGTCTTCCGACCGCCGAGACACGGCACGGTCATGAAGGATCGCGATCAGGGCTGCGACCAGGTAGAGCAGGATCATGGGGGCCGCCAGCAGGAACATCGAGGCGATGTCAGCGGAGGGTGTCGCGATCGCACAGAAGAGGAAGATCAACAGGATCGCCCAGCGCCAGCTGTGGATGATGCTTTTGCCCGAGACGATTCCCATGAAGTTGACCAGCACGAGGAACACCGGCAGCACGAACGCGACGCCGACCGCCAGCACCAGCTTCAGCACGAACCCGAGATAGTCCTTGGCTCCGATGAGACTCGAGTCTTGTGCTGGTACGAACGATCCGAGCACCTGAACGATGTGCGGAAAGACGAACCAGCCGGCAGCGCAGCCGATGAGGAAGAGCGGGATGGCTGAGAAGAGGAACCCGAACGTATAGCGCTTCTCCTTGCCGGTGAGGCCCGGCACGATGAAGGCGAGTACCTGGTAAAGCCAGATGGGACAGGAGGCGACGATGCCGACGGCGACCGCGATCTCGAGTCGCACGTCGAACGCCTCGGAGACATTGGTGAAGTTCAGACTCGCTGCATGGTTCGCTCCGGCCAGTACGGCGATGGGGGCGCGGAGGGCACTGAGCACGAGAGGCTGCACGAACCATCCACCGACCGAAAGCACGACGATGGCGAGAGCGGAGATGACGAAGCGTTTGCGGATCTCAAGGAGATGCTGGCCGAGCGACATCCGACCATCGCGGTTGGCACCCCGCCGCGTGCGGGTGGCCACGGTATGCGGTGACGCCAGGTCTAAACGGACGGTGAATCGTTGCGCGAGCGGGCCTGCTGCGCCGCAACCTCAGCGGAAGTCTGGTTCAGCTGCGGCCCTGCGGTCGCCGTCGGCTCGGCCTTCACCGGCTCATCCGACTTGATCTCGTTCTTGAAGATCTTCATCGATTGTCCGACGCTCTTCGCGAGGCCCGGGAGCTTCGCTGCGCCAAAGATCAGCACGACGATCGCCAGAACGATCAGTGCGTGCCATCCAGTGAGACCACCCATGGGAATACTTCCTTAGAAAATCGGTTGAACGCTTCTACCAGTTTACCGCCGTTGTCGCGAAATCGCTGTCAGCCAGCCGATCCTCAGCCGAACCATCTTCGAGTACTCGCGTCGACGGTCGTTATGCGACGGCCGCGGGCGAGGCGAGCGTCGTGTCGGCCATCTCGGCGTTCGAGGGCCGCCGCTCGCACCAGTGCTCGGCGACGGCGGGTCTCCTCGGATCCGGCGAGGATCGCCAGCTGCTCTCCCGTCTCTTCGGCGGCGTCGGATGCAGCGTCGAGGATGTCCAGCTTGTCAGCGAGCACCTCCAACTCTGCGAACACCGCGACGCCTTTGCGGAACAGGCGGATGCCCATCAGCACGAACACCGCGATCAGGGCGAGCGAGAGCACGACCCAGATGATCAGCCACGACCACCACGGCATCAGGTATCCCCGTAACGCGCGGCGCCCGCCGCCGTCCATTCGGCGACGACCCGTCGGGCCTCCTCCGGAGCGACGACGGTCACGACGCCGGGAAGCCCGGCGACGAGCCTCTTGAGGCCGTGATAATGCGACACCCGCACCGTGGTGCGTTGACGTCCGTCGACCTCGATCGTCACCGCGCCATCCGGAATGTAGTCCGCGACGAGCGGAACCGCGGC
>JAYVNU010000337.1:0-2781 GCA_043758345.1 Lacisediminihabitans sp. | reverse complement strand
TCATCGCGTACCTCAATCGCGTCGGGCTTTCTGCCGGCGGCGATCCGTTCGATTGCCCGGCAGCCACGCAGTTCGGTCGCTGACCCGCGCGAACCTGGTCCAGCTCCGGACCGACGCGGTTATCGAGCTGAGCTACTGAGCCAAATTGGCCGTGCGGTACGGCACCGCATCGGGGCGCTTCGGTGTGATGCCGTCACCGGATGATTGGTGTCGAATACGCCGCAGTACCCACGGCACGAGATACTCGCGTGCCCAGCCCATGTCTTCGACCCGGGCGTGACGCCACGGTACCCGCTCCAATGGCTCGGGATGGTACGGCTCGAGGTCGTTCTCCACGTTGAGAGCCCCGAGCACCATGCGTGCAATCGAGGTGTGACCAATCGGCGAGAAGTGCAGGCGGTCTGGCGCCCACATCCGCGGATCCTTGAGTTCCCGAAGTGCCCACATGTCCGCCACAATGAGATCGTGTCGAAGGGCGATCGCGTGGAGATTCTCGTTGTAGATCGCGACTTTGCCGCGTGACCGATTGAGCACGGGGGTCATGCCGATGTCGGGACCGTTGAAGAGCACGACGGTGGCGCCATCCGCCCGCAGTCGCTCGATTCCGACCTCCAGAATAGCGGCGAGCCGATCCGGATCGGTGTTGGGCCGAATGATGTCATTGCCACCGGCGGAGATCGAGATGAGGTCGGGGCGGAGCGCGAGCGCGGCATCCACCTGTTCATTCAGGATTTGGCGAAGCAACCTGCCGCGGATGGCGAGATTCGCGTAGGCAAAATCCTCGGTCTGTTCGCTGAGCACCTCGGCGACCCGATCTGCCCAGCCGCGATTACCACCGGGGCTCTTCGGCTCCGGATCCCCGATGCCTTCCGTGAATGAGTCTCCCAGAGCGACATAGCGGGACCAGGGATGCTGCTGAGTCATAGCTCTACCCTGCATCAGGTGCCCTTCTTCCGCCAAACCGTCTCGTAACAGGGGACGCACTCCGAGTCAAGGCTCTTGTCCCCCAAACGGGGCGCTGTCAGAGTGTCATCGTCATTCGAGATTCGAACGACGACATCACGACTGTTTGGAGACAAAACCATGACAATTATCGGTTGGATCATTCTGGGACTCATCGCCGGCGCCATCGCGAAGGCAATCCTTCCCGGCGCTCAGGGTGGCGGATGGCTCATCACCCTGGTTCTCGGCGTCGTGGGTGCTCTGCTCGGCGGGTTCCTCGCCAGCGCTATCTTTGGCATTCCCATGGGGGGCTTTTTCGAGATCCGCACCTGGGTCATTGCAATTCTTGGGTCAATCGTCGTACTTCTCCTTTACGGCCTCGTTACTCGCGGCTCGCGTCGCCGCGCGTAAAGGCGCCCCACGCGAACTCGGGCCTTCCGCCTCCGGGCGGGGGCTCGCGCCGTTCGGATGTCGCGGCACGGTCACCGGTCGAGGTTAAACTCAATTGATGACGAACCCGCAGCCTTTCGGACCCCAGGTGGGCACCTCGGCAGCAGAGCACCTCTCTCCGTCTTTTCCCGAGCGCGCCGCCCGCGGTACCGCAGATAAGCTGCGGGCCTGGCAGCAGGAGGCGATCGCCGAATACTTTCTGCGGGAGCCGAAGGACTTTCTCGTGGCAGCGACCCCGGGAGCGGGAAAGACCACGTTCGCGCTTCGACTGGTTACCGAGCTTCTTGCCACGCACACAATCGATCGGGTGACGGTAGTCGCCCCGACCGAGCACCTGAAACGCCAGTGGGCGGATGCCGCTCACCGCGTGGGAGTGCGGCTGGATCCGAGCTTCAAGAACGCGCAGGGCTGGGCCGGTAAGCATTTCCACGGCGTGGCAGTGACCTACGCCCAGGTGGCAACGCGAGCGGCCCTCCATCGCACGATGACCGACGGCGGACGCACCCTCGTAATCCTCGACGAGGTGCACCACGGGGGTGACGCCCTGAGTTGGGGGGACGCCATCAGGGAGGCTTTCGAACCGGCGACGAGACGACTCTCCCTCACCGGCACGCCGTTCCGGTCGGATACCTCGTCGATTCCCTTCGTGACCTACTACCCGGACGAGCACGGTATCCGCACCTCTCAGGCAGATTATGCCTACGGTTACGGACGCGCGCTCGCGGACGGTGTCGTGCGCCCGGTGATTTTCCTGGCCTACGCGGGACGGATGCGCTGGCGTACGCGCACCGGCGACGAGATGGAGGCGCGGCTCGGCGAGGGCGACACGAAGGACATCACGGCGCAGGCCTGGCGCACGGCGCTCGATCCGGAAGGCGAATGGGTGCCCGCCGTGCTCAAGGCGGCCAATCGGCGGCTCACCGAAGTGCGTCACGGGATTTCGGATGCCGGGGGGCTCGTGATCGCCACCGACCATTACGCCGCGCGGGCCTATGCCGACATCCTCGAGAAGGTGACCGGCGAGAAACCCACCGTTGTACTCTCCGACGAGAAGGCGGCGAGCGACCGAATCGCCCGGTTCGCGGCATCCGATTCGCGCTGGATGGTGGCGGTGCGGATGGTATCGGAGGGCGTGGATATCCCGCGGCTCGGTGTGGGGGTCTACGCGACATCCGCCTCGACGCCGCTGTTCTTCGCTCAGGCCATCGGCCGGTTTGTACGCACGAGACGTCGGGGGGAGACGGCGTCGATCTTTCTTCCGAGCGTGCCGTCGCTTCTCGGGCTCGCCTCGGCGATGGAACTGCAGCGAGATCATGCCCTCGACCGGGATCCGGGCGAAGGACTCGAAGAGATCCTGCTTGACGACGACGCCGCAGACGAGGCCAACCG
>JAYVNU010000336.1:0-2784 GCA_043758345.1 Lacisediminihabitans sp. | reverse complement strand
GATGCCGTGTCGCCCCCGTCGTCGGCGTACATCGAGACGACCGCGCGAGACCCGACGACCGCGGCGTCCAGTGCGGCGTTGTGCACGATCGACACCTCGACGACGATATCGACGCCGTCCGGGGCGATCGACATGATGACGGCTGCGGCATCCTCCGTGCGGTAGTTGACGATGTGGTGCGCACCGGCACTGCGGGCGAGAGCCGCTTTCTCATCGGTGGAGATCGTGGTGATGACGGTCGCGCCGGCCCACCGTGCGAGCTGGATCGCCGCGTGCCCGACAGCGCCGGCACCGCCGGCGACGAGCACGATCTTCCCCGCGAGCGCACCGGGGTGGAGCCGCGCCGGGCCGCCCTCGAGCACGGTGAGGGCACGATGCGCGGTCATCGCCGGAACACCCATCGAGGCGCCGATGTCGAAACTCGTGCCGTCGGGGAGTTTCACGACCCGCTCGGCAGGCAGGACCGTATACTCCTGAGCCGTGCCGGTCGGGCGGTTGCGGGCCGAGAGGTACGTCCACACCCGGTCACCGACGTCGAGCGTGAAGACACCCTCGCCGACGGCATCCACGGTGCCGGCGCCATCCTGGTTCGGGGTCACCTCGGCAAACTCGAGCGGACCGTTCGCGCGAGACTTCCAGTCGGTCGGGTTGACCCCCGAGACGGCGATGCGCACCCGCACTTCGCCGGGGCCGGGGTGCGGGATATCACGCTCCACGAGGCGCAGGACGTCGGGAGTGCCGGGCTGGGAGTAGACGATTGATCGCATACTGCTAGTCAACTCCGCTCGCCGGGCTTCCTTCCCCGTTGGCACCACCGAATTCGCCGGTTGGTGGCGGGTTGAGGGTGACCACCACTGTGTTCGGCGATCACCACTGTATTCAAACACCGTAGCGGTCGCTGAAATGCATAGCGGTCGCTGAAATGCGTGGTGGTCACTGACGTGCGTGGTGGTCGCTGACGGGCGTCGTGGTCCGGGCAGGGGAGCGAGCGCCTGCATGTCGGGCGCGCGGTCTAGGGTCATGAGCGATGGAAACTATGAACCCTGCGCCCGCGATCTCTGCGGCGCAGGCTCGTCGCGTCGCTCTCGCCGCGCAGGGGTTCGGGCGGCCGAACCCGGCGGTAGCGGGCACGCGTCAGATCAACGGCGTCATCGACAGACTCGGGCTGTTGCAACTCGACTCCGTCAACGTCTTCGAACGCAGTCACTACCTGCCGGTATTCGCTCGCCTCGGCGTCTACGACAGGGCGAAACTCGACGCGCTGACCTTCACGGCGAAGGGTCGCTACACCGAGTACTGGGCGCATGAGGCCGCCATCATCCCGCTGGAATCCTGGCCGCTGTTCCGCTGGCGTATGGACGCGATGGTGCAGAAGTACGGACCGGATGCCGGTGGCTGGGTGTCGGCGAACGCCCCGATGCTCGAGTGGCTGCGCGCCGAACTCGCCGAGAAGGGGCCGCTCGCAGCGAGCCAGATCGAACACGACTCCGGGAAGGGTGCCGGCGGTTGGTGGGGGTGGTCCGATGTGAAGACGGGCCTCGAGTTCCTGTTCCGTTTCGGTGAGGTGGTCAGCGCCGGAAGAACCCGCTTCGAGCGCCGCTACGCCCTCGCGGCGTCCGCGCTGCCGGCGGAGATCCTCGATCGCGAAGTGCCGCACGAAGATGCGATCCGGCAGCTGCTCAGTACCTCGGCGCGCGCCCACGGCATCGGAACGCTCTCGGATCTGGCGGACTACTTCCGCATCAAGAACGAGCCGGCGAAGGCTGCGGTCGCCGACCTGGTCGACTCCGGCGAGCTGCTGCAGGTGACCGTTCACGGCTGGAATCGGCCGGCCCTTCTCCATCGGGATGCCCGCATCCCCCGTCGTATGGAGGCGACAGCACTGCTGTCTCCGTTCGACCCGGTGGTCTGGGAACGCGATCGCGCCCTGCGGATGTTCGGCTTTCACTACCGCATCGAGATCTACACGCCCGCTCCCAAGCGGGTCTTCGGGTATTACACACTTCCGCTCCTCATCGACGACGACATCGTCGGACGCATCGACCTGAAGAGCGACCGGCAGAATGGCGTGCTGCGGGTGCAGTCGGCCTGGCGGGAAGCGGATGCCCCGGCAGGCATCTCGGAACGGGTCGCCCCACTGCTGCGGCAGATCGCCGACTGGCAGGGCCTCGGCGAGGTGCTGGTCATCGACCGCGGCGACCTCGCGCGCGACATCGCCGGTGCGCTCGGGCAAAACGTGACCGAGCCCGTCGAGATCCACAGCAGCTAGAAGCCGCCGCCGATCTTCTGCAGCCGCGCGATGCGGTCGGGGATCGGCGGGTGCGTGCCGAAAAGCCGCGTCATGAGTCCTGGCTTGTTCGGGTCGGCGACCCACATGTGCGCCATGCTCGAATTCTGGCGAGCGACGGGACGGCCGTATTGCCCGAGTTTCGCCAGAGCACTCTCGAGCTCCGGGGGGTTGCGGGTGATCATCGCGCTCGACGCATCAGCGAGATATTCGCGTTGACGAGAGATCGCGGCCTGGATAAGCGCCGCCAGGATGGGAGAGATCACGAGGGCGACGATGCTCAGGATGAGGATCACCGGGTTCGCCCCTCCCCCGCCGCCGTTGTTGTTGTTGCTGTTGCGATTGTTGCCGCCGAAACCGCCGAAGAGACTGAAACGCAGGAGGATGTCGGCGATGAATCCGATGGCGACCACCAGTCCGAAGACGATGGTCGACACCCGGATGTCGTAGTTCTGCACGTGCCCGATCTCGTGGGCCATAACGCCTTCGAGCTCCGA
>JAYVNU010000335.1:0-8734 GCA_043758345.1 Lacisediminihabitans sp. | reverse complement strand
TCCATTTCCGAAGTTCCTCGCGGAACCGCTAGCGCGTGAGTGCGAAGTGAAGTCTCGTAGTCAGCTTGTATTCGGGAACGGGAATTCTCATCCCACTCGGCCTTCGAGTAGTACAGGGTGGTTTGCTCGAGCGGTCAGGGCAGCACAATTAAGGGACGAATCCTTTCCGGAGATCACACCTCATGATCTCCGACACACTGCTGCGAGCTTGGCCATAAGCGCTGGCGCCAACCCGAAGGCGGTGCAACGAATGCTCGGTCACGCTTCCGCCGCAATGACTCTCGATACGTACGCTGACCTCTTCGAGGACGATCTCGACGCCGTTTCGAACCGACTCGATGCTGTTCGAACGGAATCAGTTGTGGGGTTTTCGTGGGGTTTTATGCCGGGGGAGGTGTAAAAAAACCCGAAACCATAGTGTTTCCGGGGCTGTGCAGGTGCGGAGGGCTAGGGATTCGAACCCTAGAGACATTTCTGCCCACCAGTTTTCAAGACTGGCTCCATCGGCCGCTCGGACAGCCCTCCATGGAACATCCGCAATTCTAAGGGGTGCGGGCTACAGCGCTAGCAGCACCCCGGCAACCCCGTTCGCGATGTCGCTCGCCGTCGTTTCGTTCGCGGCGGCGACCACCTCGTCCGGAGCCTGGCCCATCGCGATGCCTCGACCACCGTCGGCGGCCCAGAGCAGCATGTCGATATCGTTGCGACCGTCACCCATCGCAATGACCTGCGAGCGCGGAAGGTCGAGCAGCTCGCGCACCCGCTCGAGGGCCGTCGCCTTGTTGACTCCGTCCGGGGCGATATCGAGCCAGGATGTCCAGCCCACGTTGTAGCTCACCTTGTGGAGTCCCATCTCCTCGACGATCCGCAGGAAGTCTTCGAGCGCGTGTTCCGGTGAAATCACCACCACCCGGGTCGCCTCGACCTCGAGCAACTGCTCGAACGGCACTCGCTCGCCGTTCGCCTCGATGCCTGCCTCCGGAAAGTCACCGCCCGCGAAGAAGAAGCGACCCTCCTCGTCTTCGACCGCGAAACGGGCACCGGAGAGGTGGCCATTGATCGTCGTCAGAACCTCGCGGGGGGCGAACGTCTCGACGAATTCGCGGACGTAGCCGGTCGGGGCATCCGCGTTCCGTTCGAGCGTTATCGCTCCATTCGCGCAGACGACGAAACGCGGGGTGATCGACAGCCGGTCGAGCACCGGAAGCGTCATCGCGACGGATCGACCGGTCGCGAGCATCACCTCGTGGCCGAGATCGCGGGCATACTCCACCGCGTCGATGACCTCGTCGGTGATGACCCCGTCTTCGCGCATGACCGTGCCGTCGATATCGAGGGCGATCAGCATCCGATCGCGCACGCTCACGCGACTGGCTCGAGCAGTTCGAGGCCGCCCAGATAGCGCTGCAGCGCGCCCGGAACGCGCACCGATCCGTCGGCATTCTGGTGCGTCTCGAGAATGGCGACCAGCCAGCGCGTCGTCGCCAGCGTTCCGTTGAGGGTCGCGACCGGGGTCGTCTTCCCCGACTCCGTTCGATACCGGATGTCGAGCCGCCTCGCCTGATACGTCGTGCAATTGCTGGTGCTCGTGAGTTCGCGGTAGGCATCCTGCGTCGGGATCCAGGCCTCGATGTCGAACTTGCGGGCGGCGCTGGATCCGAGATCCCCGGCCGCGACGTCGATCACCCGATAGCTCAACTCGCAAGCCTTGAGCATCTCTTCTTGGAATCCGACGAGGCGCTCGTGCTCGGCCTCGGCATCCTCCGGCAGAACGTAGCTGAACATCTCGAGCTTGTTGAACTGGTGCACCCGGAGGATGCCGCGGGTGTCTTTTCCGCCCGACCCGGCCTCCCGGCGATAGCAGGTCGACCATCCGGCGTAACGCAACGGCCCGTCAGAGAGGTCGAGGATCTCGTCGGCATGGAAGCCGGCGAGCGCCACCTCACTCGTGCCGGTGAGATAGAGGTCGTCGGCCGGGAGGTAGTAGATCTCGTCGGCATGCGATCCGAGGAACCCGGTGCCGGCCATGATCTCGGGCTTTACGAGCGTGGGAGTGATGAGCGGTTCGAAGCCTCCGACGAGCGCCCTATCGAGCGCCATGTTCATCAGGCCTAGCTCTAGCCGGGCACCGACCCCGCGCAGGAAATAGAAACGACTGCCGGAGACCTTTGCCCCACGGGTCATGTCGATCGCGCGCAGCCTCTCGCCGAGCTCGACGTGATCGAGCGGCTGGAAATCGAACGTCGGCGCTGTGCCGACTTCGCGCAGCGTCGTGAAGTTCTCCTCGCCGCCGGCCGGGACGCCGTCGATGACCGGATTGGCGATCGCGCCAGCAGACTTCGTGAAGTCGGCCTCGGCATCCGTCGCGGCCTGCGCGAGTTCCTTGACGCGGGCGGCGAGCGACTGCGCCTCGGCGAGGAGAGCGGCCTTCTCGTCGCCCTTCGCCTGCGCGACCTGCTTGCCGAGGGTCTTCTGCGTCGAGCGCAGATTCTCGCTCTCCGCGATGGCGGAACGCCGAGATGCGTCGGCCGCGAGGGCCGCATCCACCAGCTCGACGGACTCTCCTCTCGCCGCCTGCGAAACCCTGAAAAGAGTGGGATTGTCACGGAGCAGCTGGGGGTCGATCACCGGACCAGTCTATTGAGCAATGCCGTACGGTTGGCGCTGTGTCCCTCTCCGTCGCGCCCGCCGAGAGCCGCGCGGCCGTCGTGCACAATCCCATGAAGGGTGACGTCAAGAGACTTCGGAAGGCGGTCACAGCGGCAGAGAAGGCGTCCGGATGGCCGTCGACGATCTGGCTGGAGACCAGCGCCGAGGATGCCGGCCAGGCCGCCACCCACGACGCGCTCTCCCAGGGCGCCACCGTTGTGATCGCCGCCGGGGGTGACGGCACCGTGCGCGCCGTCGCCGAAGCGCTCCGCGACACCGGGGTGCCCATCGCACTCATCCCGGTCGGCACCGGAAACCTGCTCGCCAGAAATCTCGGCCTCACCCTCACGAACATCGAGGAGGCTGCGCTCACCGCCTTCACCGGCGGCGATCACCGCATCGACCTCGGCATCGCCGACATCACCCGGGAAGACGGGGAGCACGAGGAGTACGTCTTCCTCGTCGTCGCCGGCGTCGGCCTCGACGCCAAGATGATCTCGCTGACCAATCCCCGGCTGAAGAAGGCGGTCGGCTGGCTCGCCTACGTCGACGCCGGCATGCGGGCGATCCCGGAGATCAAGCCGATCAAGATGCGTTACTCCCGTGACGGGTCGGTCGAACGGGCGACGAGTGCCCACACGGTGCTGGTCGGCAACTGCGGACTGCTGCCGGGCGGCATCCTCCTCATGCCGGATGCGAAACCCGACGACGGCATCCTCGACATAGCGGTGCTGCGCCCGAGCGGGCCACTCGGCTGGCTCAAGGTGTGGAACAGGGTGACTTGGGAGAACGGGGTGCTGCGCAAAAGCGCTCTCGGACGCTCGATCATCGACCTCAGCCGCGACGTGCGCGATGTCACCTACCTGACGGGCAAAGACCTGCGGCTGACACTGGATGCCCCGCAGCAGTTCCAGCTCGACGGCGACGAATTCGGCACGGCGAAGTCGGTTCGCGCGTGGGTGGATGCCGGGGCACTCGACGTGAAGGTGCCCGTTACGACCGCTCCCGGCGCGTGAGGTAGGCCAATCGGGCCTTCCTGGGAGTCGGGAAGGGCGGATTCGCGCACTTCAGCCGACGAGAGACCTGGCGGACGCGCTGGTCAGGCGAGAATTACCTGAGCAGGTCGCGAAGCCAGTCGCGCGCGTCGATAAACGCGTCGTTGTCGTAGCGCTGCGTCACCATGATCCGCTGCTGGTCGGCGCGGGGATAGGAGCCGAGGAAGATCACGTTCGGGCTGAACCTCTTGAGGCCGAGCAGGGCATCCGCGACCCGTTCGTCGAGCACGTGGCCGTCGAGATCGATGACGAACCGGTAGCGGCCGAGGCTGTCGCCGATCGGACGGGATGCCAGCAGGCTCATGTTGACGCCGCGAGTGGCGAACTGCTCGAGCATTTCGAGAAGGCGGCCGGCCGTATCATCCGGAAGCTCGGCGATGATGCTCGTCTTGTCGGATCCGGTCGGTTCTGGCAATGTCGTCGAGCGGCTCACCAGCACGAACCTGGTCTGCGCGTTCGGGTTGTCGCCGATATTCTCGGCGAGCACGTCGAGGTCGTAATGTTTCGTGATTCCGGGAGGGGCGATGGCCGCGTCCGCGAGGGCGTTCTCGAGGAGGGATGCCGCTGCCGCCACGTTCGAGGTTGCCGGCAGGTGTCCGTGGTGCGGGAGGGTCTTCTCGATCCAGACGCGGCTCTGGCCGTAGGCGACCGGATGCGCGTTGATGACCTTGACGTCGGCCAGCGTCGTTCCGCGCCGGGCCACCAGCACGAAGTTGACCGAGACCAAGTACTCACCGACGATGCGCAGCCCCGGGATCGTGGCGAGCGCATCCTGGCTCGCGCTCACCCCACCCTCGACGGTGTTCTCGATCGCGATCATCGCCGCGACGCTGCGACCGGAGACGACGTCGTCGAGCGCTTGGCCGACGTTGTTGACCGCGCGCCAGTTCTTGCCGACGGCCTGCGGCACCTGGGCGAGTGCCGCCTCGGTAAAAGTGCCGGCCGGCCCGAGGTACGAGTAAGTGTCTTCGGCTGGCATGAGTCGAATCCTAACGGCTCGCCCGATCGCCGCACCGTGTACAACTAGAGCTATGAATTCGCGTGCGGGGCTTCCGGCCCAGGAATCCGACCTGATCGATGTCGATGCTCTGCTGAAGGCCTACTACGAGCTGGTGCCCGACGTGACGATCGCCGAGCAGAAGGTGGTGTTCGGAACATCCGGGCACCGTGGATCGTCCCTCGACTCGGCGTTCAACGAGACCCACATCGCCGCGATCACCCAGGCCATCGTCGAGTATCGCGCATCCCAGGGCGTCACCGGGCCGCTCTTCATCGGTAGCGACACACACGCTCTCAGCGCCCCAGCGCAGACAACCGCGCTCGAGGTGCTCGTCGGCAATGGTGTCGACGTGCTGGTCGACGAGTTTGCAGACTACGTTCCAACACCCGCGCTGAGCCACGCGATCATCGCCTACAACGCGACGAAACCGGAGAAGGAGGCCGACGGCATCGTCGTCACCCCGAGCCACAATCCACCGCGCGACGGTGGGTTCAAATACAACCCGACGCACGGTGGTCCGGCCGACAGCGATGCGACCAACTGGATCGCGAACCGTGCCAACGAGATCATCCTCGCCGGCAGCGTCGACGTGAAGCGCGCGGAGCCGAGCGGCGTCGCAACCTACGACTATCGCGCACGCTATGTCGACGACATCCAGAACATCATCGATGTCGAGGCGATCAAGAAGGCGGGCGTTCGCATCGGGGCCGACCCGCTCGGGGGCGCGAGCGTTCACTACTGGAGCGCGATCGCCGAGCGGTACGGGCTCGATCTCACGGTCGTGAATCCGGGGGTCGACCCCCAGTGGGCGTTCATGACGCTCGACTGGGACGAGAAGATCCGGATGGATCCCTCATCCGCCTCCGTCATGGCGTCCGTGCTCAAGCACAAGGACGACTTCGACGTCGTCACCGGCAACGATGCGGATGCCGACCGTCACGGCATCGTGACCCCTGATGGCGGCCTCATGAACCCGAACCACTACCTGGCCGTCGCCATCCAGTACCTGTATGCGCATCGTCCGGAGTGGAAAGTGGATGCCGCGGTCGGCAAGACGCTCGTCTCGTCGTCCATGATCGACAGGGTCACGTCGGCTCTCGGCCGGACGCTCTGGGAGGTGCCGGTCGGCTTCAAGTGGTTCGTGCCCGGGCTCGTCGACGGATCGGTCGCGTTCGGCGGGGAGGAATCGGCGGGGGCGAGTTTCCTTCGCAAGGACGGGACCGTCTGGACCACCGACAAAGACGGCATCCTGCTCGCGCTACTCGCCAGCGAGATCATCGCGGTGACCGGCAAGTCGCCGAGCGCGCTCTACGACGAGTTGACGGCCGAATACGGCGCTCCCGCCTATGAGCGCATCGACGCGGCCGCGACCAAGGCGCAGAAGGCCGCGCTCGGCAAGCTCGACGGCTCGGCCATCTCGGCTACTTCGCTTGCGGGCGAGCCGATTCTGGCGAAACTCAGCTCTGCTCCTGGCAACGGGGCGGCAGTGGGCGGGGTCAAAGTCGTCACGGAGAACGCCTGGTTCGCGGCTCGCCCGAGTGGCACGGAAGACGTCTACAAGATCTACGCAGAATCCTTCCTCGGGGTGGAGCACCTCCGCCGGGTGCAGGCCGAGGCGAAAGAGATCGTGGATCGGGCGCTCGCGGGGTAGAGTTTGCGGGCCTCGTGGGCGCGGGCTTAGCCGCAGCGCCTCGGCCGCACGGCGCGCCACGGCGCCTTCGCGGTGGTCGAGCTGGGCCTTCTGCCGGTTCCGAACGATTCGAAGAATCGGACGGCCGCGCCAATGGGGAACGACATCTCGACGAGCTCGATCATCGACGGCGCGAGAGGATAACGCAGCGTGCGCCCGCTCATTCCTCGTAGTCGGGCGCCGCCGGCAGCCCGAAGAACTCCTCGAGCGTCGTCACTCCGGTGTCATGCATCTCGGTCGAGAGCACCGTGCCGACATAGCGGTAGTGCCACGGCTCGTAGATATACCCGGTGATGGCCGTCTTGTCAGCCGGATACCGCAGGGTGTATCCGAAACGCCACGAGTTCTTAGCGAGCCAGATGCCCTGCGGTAGCTTTCCGAAGCATGCCGAGATATCGCACTTGCTCGGGTAGGCCGCGATGTCGATCGCCAGCCCCGTCTGGTGCTCGCTGTATCCGGGTCGCGCGCTTTGCGCATCCGCCCGGTCATCGCCGATCGTGTTGACGTAGTAGTTGTGCGTCCTCACCTGCTGCGCGTAGGAGCGGTACGAATTCTGATCCTGCATCCCCCCCGCACCCTCGGAAGCAGCGGCCGCAAACATCTTCACCAGTGCGGCTCCCGCCTCCGCCGTCATCTGCGGCGGCGAGACGTGCGGCACCGCGAGGGTCACCAGCTGCGGCACGAAATTCACGGGCTTCAATGGCCGCAGCTTATCGACGACGACCCAGAGGCTCGCCGGGTCATCTACCGAGTAGAGCTGCTTGTTGAAAAACGATTTCGGCTTATCGACCTGAGCGGACGGGCTCGCGGTCGGAGCGGGGGATGCGAAAGGCACAGCCGACGAGGTCGATCGTGCAACGCGGTGCGGGGCACATGCAGCGAGTCCCATCACGAGCAGACCGGCGAGAGCCGTGGCGGCCACCCGACGTTTCGCACGTGATGTCATGGTCAGAGGATAGCCCGCCAAAAGTTGCGCCAATCGTTGCCGGGGGTGTAACTTTGCAGTCTACGCAAACTTTATTCGCCGCCGTGGGAGTGCGCTTCTCCCCGGCCATCTCTCATTCGGCCCGTCAGCAGCACCGAGTCAAACACCGGCACGCTGCCCGTCACCAGTACAACACCCACCATCAGCAAAGCCCGTCACCAGCCGCACGCCCGTCACCAGCCGCACATTCCAGATCGAGGAACCATGTCACGCACCGATGTCTCTGAAAAAATCCGGGCGGTGAGAGATTCCGGCGGAGTCATGTCACATCGCCAGATCCTCTTCGTCATCTACGGCCTCATGGCCGGAATGTTCCTCTCGGCCCTCGATCAGACGGTGGTCGGGACATCCATCCGCACGATCGCCGACGACCTCAACGGACTCAGCCAGCAAGCCTGGGTCACCACGGCATACCTGATCGTCTCGACCATCGCGACTCCGATCTACGGAAAGTTGTCCGACATCTTCGGCCGCCGACCGCTCTTCATCACCGCGATCTCGATCTTCCTCATCGGTTCGCTCGCATCGGCGTTCTCGACCTCGATCCTCGAACTCGCGGGATTCCGCGCACTCCAGGGTCTCGGAGCCGGTGGCCTCATGGCCCTGCCACTCGCCATCATGGGTGACATGCTCGCTCCCCGAGAGCGCGCCAAATACCAGGGCTACTTCCTCGCCGTTTTCGGGATCTCGAGCGTCATCGGCCCGCTCGTCGGCGGCCTGTTCGCCGGAGCGCCGTTCATCCTATTCATCACCGGATGGCGCTGGGTCTTCCTCGTCAACCTCCCGATCGGCGTCATCGCCCTGGCAATGGTCCTGCGATTTCTGCACTTGCCGTCTCGCAGCGTGAACCGGGGCGTCCGCATCGACTGGTGGGGTGCAGCAACGGTCATCATCGCCGTCGCACCCTTGCTGCTCGTCGCCGAACAGGGCCGCGAGTGGGGCTGGAATTCGGCCGGATCAATCGCCTGCTACATCGTCGGCGCGTTCGGTATCGCCGCGTTCATCTTCACCGAACGGCTGATGGGGGACGACGCACTCATCCCGCTGAAACTCTTCCGCAGCCCGACTTTCTCGATGGCCACCATCCTCGGCGTGCTCGTCGGTTTCGGCATGTTCGGCGCGATCTCGACCGTGCCGCTCTACCTGCAGATTGTGAAGGGATCGACCCCGACAGAGAGCGGGTTTCAGCTACTTCCGATGATCCTCGGACTGATGATCTCGTCGATTGTCAGCGGCCAGCTCATCTCCCGCACCGGGCGGTACCGCATCTTCCCGATCCTCGGAACCGGATTCATGGTCGCCGGTTTCGCCGTTTTCACCACCCTGCGCGCCGATACCCCGTACCTCGTACTCGC
>JAYVNU010000334.1:0-8741 GCA_043758345.1 Lacisediminihabitans sp. | reverse complement strand
TCGGTGAGCTTCTCGGCATCCCGGCTGCGCAGCTGCTCGCCTACGGCAACGCAAGCCTCGCGATCATGCACGACTCCTTCGTGCATGCGCTTCTGCATGGCGTTCCGGGCGGAGACGGGGCCTGGCGCGACGTCGACGACGTCGCGATCATCGCCCCGGTGCCCGGCTACGACCGGCACTTCACGATCTGCGAGGCACTCGGAATCCGGATGATCCCGGTGCCGCCCGTCGACGGTCGCCCCAATATCGCCGCCATCCGCGACCTCGTCGCCGGCGATCCGTCGATCAGGGGCATGTGGGCTGTTCCGGCCTACGCGAACCCGACCGGCGTCACCCTGACGGCAGACGAAGCGGAGGCGCTCGCCGGGATGGATGCCGCAGCCCCCGACTTCCGCCTGTTCTGGGACAACGCCTACGCCGTGCATCACCTCACCGAAGACGAGCCGCAGCCCCTCGACATCCTGGGGATGAGTGCGCGTGCCGGGCATCCGGATCGTCCTTTCGTGTTCGCCTCGACCGCCAAGATCACCTTCCCCGGAGCCGGGGTCGCCTTTTTCGGCGCCTCTCCAGCGAACATCGAGTGGATGCGGCGGCACACGTCAGCCCAGACCATCGGGCCCGACAAGATCAACCAGTTGCGGCACCTCCGTTTTTTCGGCGACGCGGAGGGCGTCAGGGAGCACATGCGTGCCCACCGCGAGATCGTCGCTCCGCGTTTCAGCATCGCGCTCGAGATCCTCGAGCGTCGGCTCGGCGACAGCGCGACCTGGTCACGCCCGCTCGGCGGCTACTTCATCAGTCTCGACGTCGCACCGGGCACCGCAGCGCTGGCGATCAGCCTCGCCGGGGAAGTCGGCGTCGCGGTGACACCGGCCGGATCTGCATTCCCGTACCGTCTCGACCCGGCCGACACGAACATCCGGATCGCTCCGACGTTTCCTTCCCTCGACGACCTCGAAGCCGCGATCGACGCCCTGTGCATCTGCGTGCTTCTCGCCGAGGAGCGCAGCCGCTAACGGCGAAACTCCCCGCCGGGTCCCGTATTTCTTAGTGCGCGGCACCTACAGTGGCGTTGTGCGGCGTGCAAGCAGACCCCAGGACGACTTCTTCGCGGAGCCAGCAGATAACGCTGCCCGCCCCGCTCTTCAGGTGACGGCGCCCCACGCCCTCACTCTCGGAGATCCAAGCCTTACGCTGTCGAATGTGGCAGAACCGACGTGGAAGGGCTGGCGCACGGAGCTCGCGGCCGTCGGAGGTCGCTCGACTCTCCTGCACTTCGTCGATGGTCCGCGCACGCGGATCGAGCTCGGCGCGACGCATCCGGGCGGACTCGCGCAGTTCATCACCGGCAAGACGACGCTTCTCTCGAGCCTGATCAGGGACGACGTCGCGCTCCGCGGCGCGAAGCTGGCCGCCGGCGAGATCGCAGACAAGAGTCTCGAGCTGGCGACCGCCCGTGGCATCGACTCGATCCATCTGGGCATCGGGATCGCCGAATGGCAGCATGCCGGGGAGGAATTCCGGGCGCCTGTACTCCTTCGGCCACTCGCCATCCGTCGCTACGGCAACGATTTCGAGGTGCGCCTCAAGGGTGCGCCATTCCTCAATCCGGCGCTGTCGCGGGCGTTGACGGCCCAGTTCGGCATCGACCTCGACGCGCACGCGTTCGTCGCGCTCGCCGAGGAGGATGGCTCGTTCAAGCCCAATCCGGTCATCGATCGGCTGCGCGGTCTGACTTCCCATCTCGAGTGGTTCAGCGTTCAGCCGCGGCTGATCGTCTCCTCCTTCGCGGATGTTGCGGACGCCATGTACGCCGACACCGCGAAGCTCGATCACCCGGTGCTCGACGCCCTCGCCGGCAACCCCTCGGCGAAGTGGACGGTGCAGGAGAGCTACGCGCCGGTCGAGCCGCAGCATCCCGACCGGCGCGCACCGGAGACCGACACCCTGCTTCTCGACGCCGACTCGGAGCAGGAGGTGGTCATCGCGCAGATCGCGGCCGGAAATTCGGTCGTCGTGAAGACCCTGCCGGGAACCGGCGCGACCCAGACCATCGTCAATGCCCTCGGCTGTCTCGTCACGCAGAACAAGCGAGTGCTCGTCGTCAGCGCTCGTCGCTCCTCCCTGCTCGGGATCGCGCAGCGGCTCGGCGATGTCGGACTCACCGGGGTCGCAGTCTCGCCGTCCTCGCTTCGTCGGGACGTCATCCGCGCCATCGGCCGCAACGAAAAGGCCGCGCAGCCGAACGTCGTCGAAATCGATGACGCGCTGGTGCGCCTTCGGAAGGTGCTTCTCGACTATCGCGGAGCGGTCGCCAAGGAAGATCCGGCCCTCAGGGTGTCCGTTCTCGACTGCCTCACCGAGCTCTCCCGTCTCGCCCTGCTGCCGACACCGCCGGCGACCACCGCGCGACTCTCGCGCGAGTCTGTCGAATCGATGTCCTCGGATCGCGTGCGCGCCGCCGAGGCGATCGTGCGGGCGGCGACCCTCGGGGAATTCCGCTACGGCCCGGGTGACTCACCCTGGTACGGGGCGACCTTCGCCACGAGTGAAGCGGCGATGCGGGCACATGGCATCGCGAAGCAGCTCCATCACACCGAGCTTCCTCGACTGCTGGACCGGGCCGGGGCACTCATCGCCGGAACGCGGATGCGACCCTTCTCGACCATCTACGAGCTCGGCGTGTATCTCCGACTCCTCGTCGACATCCGCGACACGCTCGACAAGTTCCAGCCCGTCGTATTCGATCGTTCGCTCAGCGAACTGATCGCCGCGACCTCCCCGCGCAAGGACTCCCCGCAGATGTCGGGTGCCAACCGTCGTCGCCTGAAGAAGCTCGCGCGTGAATACATTCGTCCGGGAGTAAACGTTGGCGACGTCCACGGAAGCCTGGTGCGCATCCAGCAGCAGCGCGTGCTCTGGCAGCGCTTCGTCGCGGTCGGGGTCACACCGGAGGTGCCGGTCGGTATCGCCGACGTGCAGGTCGCGTTCCAGCTCGTCGCACAAGATCTCACCTCGCTCGACGAACCGCTCGGCGGAACGACGCGCGAAACGCAACTGATGAATCTTCCGATCGCCGAGCTCGTCGAGCTCGTCGAGGCGCTCGCCGAAGAATCGGATGTGCTGCACAACCTTCAGGAGCGCGTCCAGATCCGCTCGACCCTCCGCGAACTTCAGCTCGACCCACTGCTCGATGACCTCGCCTCCCGGCACGTTCCCGAGAGTCAGGTCGCCGTGGAACTCGAGTTGGCGTGGTGGCAGTCCGCGCTCGAATCGCTTCTGGAGACCGATCGGGCGCTGCTCGGGGCGAACACCTCGGTTCTCGACCGTCTCGAGGCGGACTTCCGTCTCGTCGACGAGGCTCACGCCGCAAGTGGCGCCCAGCTGCTGTCCTGGCAGCTCGGCGAGAACTGGAGCATCGGGCTCGTCGACTGGCCCGACGAGGCGGCCGCCCTCAAGCGCGCCCTTCGCGGCGGCGACATCGACTCGCGTGATCTGCAGGAGGCGGCCCCCCACCTGTCCCGCACGATCGCTCCCATCTGGCTCGCGTCGCCCTACGAGGTCAGCGCCATCACCGAGACCCTCAGCTTCGATACCGTCGTGCTCGTCGATGCCGGAGCGACAACGCTGGCCGAGAACGTCGGGGCGATCCGTCGCGGAAAGCAGACCGTCGCGTTCGGTGACCCGGTCACGCAGACGCCGAGCGAGTTCTCGATCGCCGTCATCGGTGAGGCCGCCGTCGCGAGCGAGACATCCCTCGACGAACTGCACGCCGACTCGGCGCTCGCCCGACTCGGCACACTGCTCCCGACCCTGTCCCTCACCCGCAGCTACCGGGCCGGGGGAGAAGATCTCGCAGAGCTCGTCAACCGCCGCTTCTACGCCGGCAAGATCGAGTCGTTCCCCTGGGCCGGCAGCTTCCTCGGCCACAACAGCATTCGACTCGACTTCGTGGAGAACGGATCGGGGATGCCCGACCCGGAGTCCGGCGGCGTCGAAAGCGTCGATGCCGAGGTCGCCCGCGCGGTGGAGCTCGTCGTCGAACACGCATCGCAGCGACCACAGGAGTCGCTCATGGTGATCACCGCGAGCGCGAAGCACGCGGTTCGCGTGCAGCGGGCCGTCCTCGCTGCGGCGGTCGGGCATCCGGCGCTCAGTGAGTTCGTGCTCAGTGACCGCACCGAGCCGTTCACCGTCACGACGATCGAGCAGGCGGTCGCCCAGAGTCGCGACCGGGTCATCTTCTCGATCGGCTACGGGCGAACCCCGCACGGGCGTGTGCTCTCCGATTTCGGAGCGCTCGGCCGCGAGGGCGGCGAACGCCTTCTCGCCGTCGCGATGACGCGCGCGCGTCGCTCGATGGTCATCGTGACCTGCTTCGCGGCCGACGACATCGACGAGAAACGCATGAAGTACGGGGCCATCGCTCTGGCCGAGATCCTCACCGATGTGCAGGCCCGCACAAGTGTCGAACACATCCCGGATGATCGTGACCCGATGCTCGTCGACCTCGCCCGTCGACTCGAGTTCCGTGGCCTGCGGGTCGCGCTCGGACACCGCGGAAAGCTCGGACTCGTCGCCTCCCACCAGGGAATGTGCATGACCATCGAGACCGATTCGGTATTCGCCGGCACGAGTCTTCGCGAATCATTCCGGCTGCACCCCGACATGTTGCGCCGCCTCGGCTGGCACTACCTGCGGGTGCACGCGTTCGAACTCTTCAGCGATCCGGATGCTGTCGCCTCCCGAATCGCGTTGATGCTCGGCGTGGAATCCGCTCCCGTGACGGAGCCCATCGCGGTCACCACGAGGTAGCTGTGGCAGACGCCCCGAAGCATCGGGCGGAGGTCGAACCCCGCCGGCCGCATCGACGGGTGACGACGTCGCCGGTCACCGGATCGGATCCCTCGCCGCAGGCTGAGCCGGCCCGTCACGCCGAGAACGAGAACGACGATCGCCTGAGAGCCGACAAGCCGCCGCACTGGGGGTGACCGCATCCCCTCGTCTCGGCAGCGTGCTACTCGGCCGCGTGCGCCCCGGAACTCGTCGCTGCGCCCGGCAGCACGTGGTCGCCCTCCGGTGACGGGGTGCCGGCCAGCAGGTCGCGGATCTGGATGAGCAGCTCGGTCTCGGTCGGCGGAACATCGGCCGGGGTGGCCTCCGCCGCCTGCTTCTGCTTCGCGAACGCCAACTTCGAGAGGTGGTTGATCGGCATCACGAGCGCGAAGTACACCACGGCGGCGACGATCAGGAACTGGATAACGGCCGCGATGACCAGCCCAAACTTGATCTCCGCGGGGGCACTGCCGTTCACCGAGGGGATCGTGACGATCAGAGCCTTCGACAGGTCCGATGCATGGAAGATCAACCCGATGACCGGGTTGAAGATGCCGGTGACGAGAGCGGTGACGATCGCGGTGAACGCTGCGCCGATGATGATACCGACCGCGAGATCGATGACGTTACCGCGGAGGATGAACTCCCTGAATCCTTTGAGCATGCTGACTCCTCGCTGCCGATTGGTGCCGCCTGGGGAGCGGTACGACTGCAGGTGAGACTACCGAAGAGTGGCTACGAACTGGAACCTGACGATCCGCTGGATGACTCGCCGGATGACCCACTCGAGGGCTTGGACGCGGCGGCCGGCTTCGATTCGCTCTTCTTCTCGCTCTTCGCGGCAGAGGCACCGTCGGACTTGGACGGCGACGCAGATTCCGATGTGGAGGGGGTCGACGCATCCGACGATGACTTTCCAGCCCGACTGTCGGTGCGGTAGAAGCCCGACCCGTTGAAGGTCACGCCGATCGAATTGAAGACCTTGCGCAGCTGCGGTTCGCCGCAGTTCGGGCAGACCGTGAGCGTGTCATCCGTGAACGCCTGGTACTGGTCGAAGGCGTAATCGCAGCTCGCACAGCGATAGGAATAGGTTGGCACTGGCGTCCTTGCGATTAGTGGGGATCAGAAGTCGATGATGGCGCTCGGCGTCACGACGCCGTCGACTCCACGGTCGTGTACCTCCGTCGGCACAGCAACGACCAACTCCCTGTCGAAGATCACAGCATAGACCGGCGGGCACTTCTCCATCGATCCGAGCGTGCGGTCGAAGTATCCGCGCCCCCAGCCCATGCGCATTCCGGTGCGATCGACGGATGCCGCCGGTACGATGATCAGGTCGACGTCGTCGATGGCGTTCGGGGCGAGGAGTTCGCCGACTGGCTCCGGCATCCCGAACAGTCCTTCGCGCTCCGACTCGCCGTCGCCGGCCGTCCAGTCGAGCAGACCATCATCACGGGAGATTGGGAACAGCACCCGGATGCCCTGCGCATCGGCCCAGTTGAGGAATGGACGGATGTTCGGCTCGTCATTGGCCGGAAGATATGCAGCGATGGTGCGAGCGTCGAGCCCCGTGACCAGGTCGCGCAGGTGCGCGCAGACGAGCGACGTACTGTGCTCGCGCTCGGTGGTGGTCATGTTGCGCCGTCGCTCGCGGAGCTCGGCCCGGAGTGCGCGCTTCTGGTGGCTCAGGTCCACGCTCATTCTCATATCCTAGGCTGGCGGATTGCGCGGAAATCGGCCCCGACCACCGGATAACCTTGGGCCTATGGAATTTCACATCACCAAGGCAGTCATTCCCGCGGCCGGATTGGGCACCCGATTCCTGCCGGCTACGAAGGCGATGCCAAAGGAGATGCTGCCGGTCGTCGACAAGCCGGCGATCCAGTACGTGGTGGAGGAGGCCGTCGCCGCGGGACTCACCGACGTGCTGATGATCACCGGGCGCAACAAGAGTGCCCTCGAGAACCATTTCGACCGCGTCGGCGAGCTGGAGTCGACCCTTCTGCGGAAGGGCGATATCGAGCGCCTGCGCAAGGTCAACTACGCCACAGATCTCGCCGAGGTGCACTACCTCCGCCAGGGCGATCCGCTCGGACTCGGCCACGCCGTCCTCCGAGCCAAGATGCATGTCGGAGAGGAGCCGTTCGCCGTGCTTCTCGGTGACGACATCATCGACGAGCGCGACGTGCTTCTTTCGCGGATGATCGAGGAGCAGGGCATCCGCAACGCGACGATCGTCGCACTTCTCGAGGTCGATCCGAAGCTGACCCACCTCTACGGTATCGCCACCGTCGAGGCGACGGAGACCGATGACGTCGTTCGCATCACCGGACTCGTCGAGAAGCCGTCGACGCAGGACGCGAAGTCCAACTACGCCATCATCGGTCGCTACGTCCTCCGGCCGGAGATTTTCGGCATCCTCGAGCACACGCCCGCCGGCAAGGGCGGCGAGATCCAGCTGACGGATGCGCTGCAGACGCTGGCTACGAATCCCGACATCGCCGGCGGCGTCTACGGCGTCGTCTTCCGCGGTCGTCGCTACGACACGGGAGACCGTCTCGACTACATCAAGGCGATCGTGCAACTCGCCGTCGACCGAGACGACCTCGGGCCCGACCTCCGGCCGTGGCTCAAGGCTTTCGCCGCCACCCTGGACTGAGCGGTGGCCACCCCGATCCCGACGATGCATGAGGGCAAGGTCACGATCCGGCCGATCCGGCTGAAAGATGCCCGACTGCTCGAACGGGAACTGCTCGACAACCGCACCTGGCTGCGAAAGTGGGAGGCGACGAATCCGCACGGCGCGATGTCGTTCGACGTGAGGTCGAGCATCCGCAGCCTGCAGTCGAATGCGCGGGCCGGCCTCGGAATGCCGTTCATCGTCGAGTACGACGGCGAACTCGCCGGGCAGCTGAACGTGTCGAGCATCACCTATGGTTCGCTGTCGTCCGCGACGATCGGCTATTGGGCATCCGAGCGTTTCGCCGGTCTCAACGTGACTCCTACCGCTGTCGCGCTGGCGAGCGACTACGCCTACTTCCAGGTCGGGCTGCATCGCATCGAGATCTGCATCCGGCCGGAGAATGCGGCGAGCCTCCGGGTGGTCGAGAAGCTCGGCTTCCGCTACGAAGGGCTTCGGCGCCGCTATATCCACATCAATGGCGACTGGCGGGACCACTTCTGCTTCGGCCTCGTCGCCGAGGAGCTGCCGACAGGTGTGTTGCGTCGCTGGCTGAACGGCGCGGTGCCGGCGGGCGCTGGAACGGTGCCGGAATCCGATCGCATCGCGGCGCTGCAGCCCGGGACACACCCGCGCTAATCAAGCCGCGGTGCCGTCGCGGCTCGTACCGTAGACCTATGCCAGTTGACGGAATCGGATCGGGTGTCATCATCGTGCTCGCCGCACTGCTCTGGCTCGCGTACCTCGTGCCGAGTTGGCTGCGACGACGCGAATATCTGGCCACTGAACGTAATGCACTGCGCCTGCAGCAGACACTGCGTGTGATGGCCGAGTCCGCGGAGATCCCCGCGGCGATCCGCGTTGAGGCGACCGCCCGCAGCGCGGCGCGTCAGGAGAGGGTTCTGCGCGAGCAGGTGGAGCGAACCAGGGCCGTCGCCCGCGCCGAGGACGCCGTCGCCCGCGCTCAGGATGCCGCTGCCGCGCGCGCAGCCGCCCGTCGACTCGCCCAGGTGCAGCCGGCCATCGCCGCGGATGTCGCGTCCTCCTCCACCGCATCGAGACGACTTCGCCGTTCCCGCGCCATCACGTCGCTGGTGCTGCTCGCCGCCCTTGTCACCGGAGGCGTCGGGGTCTCCCAGCTGCTCGCATCCGGAACCTGGATGCTGCTCGCCATCGGCGCCGCGGTCGCTGTCGGATCTTTCGCGATGCTCGGGCAGATGGCGTC
>JAYVNU010000333.1:0-8771 GCA_043758345.1 Lacisediminihabitans sp. | reverse complement strand
CCCTTTCCCCCTGCCGGTCGAGCAGGAGAGTGTTCGCACCCCCCGAGAGCATGACGAGTTCATCGACGGTGTCGAGCAGCGGAAGCACTTCTCGCTTCAGCGGCATCGTCAGCGACAGGCCGCGCCACTCCGGTCCGAGGCCATCGATGAACTCGCCGAGCGAGCCCGACTCGACATCCGCAATGCCGTAACTCCAGGGCAGCCCGAGCGTCGCGTACGCCGCCGTATGCAGGGACGGGGATTTCGAGTGCGCGATCGGATGACCGAGCACCGCGAGCCGGCGAACCTCAGTTACAGCCACCGGGGTTGGCCTTCAGCCAGGCTCCCAGTTGGGCGTTCGCGGTATTCTGCTCGGCCAGTGTCGTCGAGAACACGGTCTCGTGGGTAGAACAATTGACGACGACGAAGTAGATCCACGGCCCGACCGCCGGCTGGAGGGTCGCTTTGATCGCCGCGTCGCCGGGGTTGGAGATCGGACCGATCGGCGGTCCGGGGTTCGCGTAGGTGTTGTATTTGTTGGTCTTGTCGGCTCGCTGCGCCGGCGTCGTGGTGATCGACGTCGTGCCAGCGCCGTAACTGACAGTCGCGTCGGACTGGAGGTTCATCTTCTTGGCTATCCGGTTGTCCCAGACCCGCGCGACCTTGAGGAAGTCGGCGTCGCTTCCCCCCTCCTTCTGCGTGAGAGCGGCGAGAGTCAGCACCTTGTGGCGATCGGCGACGGCCACACCGTCGGCGTCGAGATGCTTGAACATCGTCGTCACGAAGGTCTGGAAGATCTGATGCGCGGTCTCGCCCGGGTTGATCGAATAGGTGGCAGGGAAGACGTATCCCTCGAGGCTCGGTGCCTCGGCCGGCAGACCGTACGACGTGTGGTCGGCCGCGGCCGCCTTCAGCTGGGCCTCGGATACCCCCGTGCTCTGGCTGACGCTGGCCAGGCGGGCGATGGTGTTCTTGAGCGTGATTCCCTCCGGGAGCACGACACGGGTGAAGACATGATTCTTCGGATCCTCGAGAGCCGTGAGCGCAGATTTCGCACTCATCTGAGACTTGAGCTGGTAGCTGCCGGGATGGAACGCGACGGGTGGCGTCTGCTTGACCAGAAGCGCGTAGAAGACCTGTGAGGTCTTCACGACACCGCTCGCCTGGAGGGTCTTCGCGACATCCGCCCCGATTTGTCCGTCTTTGATGGTGATGACGACTTTGCCGGCCCCGTCGCCGGTGTAGTCGACCGTGTCATAGATGCCGAGAGCACTGCGGATCTGCGACCCGTAGTGGTTGTAGAAGGCCGTCGCGCCGACGCCGACGATGATGACGAAGATCAGGAATACCCACAAAAATGTAAACCGGCGTTTCGGCCTGGGCGTTCCGCCGGACCCACCGCGCCCACGACGGCGTCTCTCTCGGGGACGCCCACTTTCGTGGTCGCGCAGCTGACGACGGCTGACCGGTTCGTCCGCGGGGGCTGGCCCGCCGAACTGTTCGGCCCCGAATTCCCGGGATGTGTCTGGCGCAGCAGGGCCCGGCTGCGGCGGTGTTTTCGCTTGGGGGGACGAGAAGATATCGTCCCAGCTCGGCTGATCTGCCACGGCGTTATGGTCCTTCGTCCGGGTCGACGATCGCTCCCGGTGGTGTTCCACCGGAGCGCTCGACGTCGAGGGCATGCTGCAAAATTATAACCGCCGCCACCTGGTCGATGACCGAGCGGGAATTCTTGACGTTCCTCCCGGATGCCCGAAGCGCCCGCTGCGCCGAGACGGTGCTCAGCCGTTCGTCTACCAGGCGAACGGGAGTCTCGATTGCGCGGGAGAGTAGTTGCGCGAAACCACGCGCATCCGCCGTCGATGCCGTATCCGCGCCGGCAAGGGAGATCGGCAGCCCGACGACCACCTCGATGGCCTCGGATTCAAGCGCTTCGGCAACGATCCGCGCGATGTCGCCGGCACCCCGCTGCACGGTCATGACCGGCATCGCGAGCATCGCGTGGCGATCACTGCGCGCCAGCCCGATACGGACTTTTCCCACGTCGACTCCGACGCGTACTCCCGGCCGCAACCGATTACCTCGGCAGGGCGGCGCTGATCGCTTCGAGTGCCGCCGGGATGGCATCGAGTCGCGATCCACCACCCTGTGCGAGGTCGTCTTTGCCACCACCACCACCACCGAGGATGCTTGCGGCGGCCTTCGCGTACGCCCCGGCGCGCGCGCCGAGTTTTCGCGCCTCGTCATTGGTTGCGACGATGACGGCTGGCTTGCCGCCCACGTCCGCTGCGAGGGCGACGACAGCGGCATCCGTACCGACGCGTGCGCGAACGGTGGTGACGAGTGTCCGCAGGTCGTCCGCCGAGCCGAGCACCCCAACGTTCTGCACCAGCGCGGTGACGGCGCCGAGGCGCGTCGCCGCGGCAACGAGAGCTGGCACTCGCTCGATGAGCGCGGCGGACTCGAATTCCGCTATGCGCTTCTCGGCGGCTTTCAGGCTCGAGACGAGATCCGCTATGCGGTCGGGAAGATTCTCCCGACGGGTCTTGAGGCTGGAGGTGAGCTCGGCGACGATGGCGCGCTCGGCGGCGAGGTCTGTGAACGCGTCAAGCCCGACGAGGGACTCCACCCGACGATTCGATGACCCGATGGATGCCTCGCTCACGAGGTTGATCAGGCCGACCTCCGCGCTCCGTCCGACGTGGGTGCCCGCGCAGAGTTCGAGCGACCAGGGGCTGCCGATCTGCACGACACGCACGGAGTCGCCGTACTTCTCGCCGAACAACGCCATCGCCCCGAGGGCGCGCGCCTCATCGAGCGGGAGGATTCGCGTCGTCACCTCGAGATTGTCGCGGATCGCGTTGTTCGCGATGTTCTCGATCTCGCTCCGGGTAGCTCCGGAGAGCGGGGTACTCCAGTTGAAGTCGAGGCGCATGTAGCCGGCGCGGTTGTACGAGCCTGCCTGGTGAGCTTCCGGGCCGAGCACCTGGCGGAGCGCAGCGTGGATGAGATGGGTGGCCGAATGCGCCTGCGCCGCGCCGCGCCGCCACTCGGGGTCAACGACGCTGGTGGCCGCATCTCCCACTCCCACTTCGCCGCTGCGCACCTGCACCCGATGGCTGACGAGCCCCTTGACCGGGCGCTGGACGTCGAGGATCTCCAGGTCGAAACCGTTGCCGACGATGCTGCCGGAGTCGGCCTCCTGGCCACCCGATTCCGGGTAGAGGGAGGTCTCGGCGAGGATCACCTCGACGATGTCGCCGACGACGGCCCGCCCGACCGCTGCGCCGTCTTTGATGAGCCCGAGCACGGAGCTGTCGGTCTCGAGGTGGTCGTAGCCGGTGAAGACCGTCTCGCCCTGCGCCCGGAACGAACTGTAGACCGAGAGGTCGGCGAGAAGCGTCTTCTTAGCCTTCGCATCTACCTTCGCCATTGTGCGCTGCTCCTGCATGAGAGCGTCGAACGCAGTGCGGTCGACGGTCAGGCCCGACTCTTCGGCGATCTCGAGAGTGAGGTCGATGGGGAAGCCGAAGGTGTCGTGAAGGAGGAACGCGGTGTCTCCGGCGAGCGTGCCAGAACCTGCGGTCTTCGACTTGCCGACCGCGACATCGAGGATCGTCGTGCCGCTCGCGAGCGTGCGAAGAAACGTCTCCTCCTCGGCGTAGGCCAGGCGGCCGATGCGATCGAAGTCGGTCTCGACCTCCGGGTAAGCGGCTTTCATCGCGTCGCGCGAGGCCGGGAAGAGTTCCCCGAACGTCGCCTCTTCCACGCCGAGGAGTCGCATCGACCGCACGGTGCGACGGAGTAGTCGACGCAGGATGTAGCCGCGTCCCTCATTCGACGGTGTGACGCCATCCGACATGAGCATCAGTCCGGAGCGAACGTGATCGGCGACCACGCGCATCCGCACATCGTCTTCGCGCACGGCGCCGTAGCGCCGCCCGGACAGTTCGGCAGCCCTGTCGAGAACCGGGCGGATCTGGTCGATCTCGTAGATGTTGTCGACGCCCTGCTTGAGGAAGGCGACCCGCTCGAGCCCCATTCCGGTATCGATATTCTGTTTCGGCAGGTCGCCGAGGATCGGAAAATCGTAGCCGCTGCCCTCGCCACGCAGATATTGCATGAAGACGAGGTTCCAGATCTCGACATAACGGTCGTCGCCGGTCGCCGGCCCTCCGTCCGCTCCAAATGAGGGACCGCGGTCGAAGAAGATCTCGGAATCGGGTCCTGCCGGCCCGGGCTGGCCCATCGACCAGTAGTTCTCGTCCTTGCCGAGGCGCTGGATGCGGTGTTCGGGCAGTCCGGCGATGCGGCGCCAGAGATCGAACGAGACATCGTCTTCCTCGTACACGGTCACCCAGAGATCGCGCTCGTCGAATCCGTATCCGCCGCCGGCTTCGGATGTCGTGAGCAGCTCCCAGGCGTAGCCGATGGCACCCTCTTTGAAGTAGTCGCCGAAGGAGAAGTTGCCGTTCATCTGGAAGAACGTTCCGTGGCGAGGGGTCTTACCAACCTCCTCGATGTCGAGGGTTCTGATGCACTTCTGCACGCTGGTCGCCCGTGGGTAGGGCGCCGGAACGAGGCCGGTGAGATAGGGAACGAACGGAACCATCCCCGCGACGGTGAAGAGCAGGGTGGGGTCGTCACTCACCAGCGATGCCGACGGCACGACGGTGTGTCCACGCTCGGAGAAATAGTCGAGCCAGCGTTGGCGGATGTCAGCGGTCTGCATGGATTCCTGGATAGGTGATGAACACGGGGTCGGGCGTCGGCGTCGACTCAGGCGACGGCGGCGCGCAGTTCGGACTCGCGCGACTTGTAGCCGTCCGCGACCGCGCCGGTGAATTCCCTGGCACGGCTGTCGACGTCTTCGAAGAAGCGCTTGCCCTCTGGCGTGTTGTTGATCTGGTGGGCGATGACGAATCCGAGTCCGACTCCGACGACGAGCAGCAGCAGTGTCTTCATGTTCGTTCTCCTTGAGAGACGGTCTCCGTGAGAGACAGTGGTGGCGAGGACTGGGCCACGCACCAGTTTAGTCAGCCCGTTTGCGGGACGTCCGGAGGCCGGCGATCGCGACGCGCACCCCGGCGGTGAAACCGGCGATCTTGATGAGCGGGCCGCCGAGGGTCGCTGCGAACAGGGCGATGAGCGAGGAGACGTTCGCGGTGGCATCCGCGATGCCGCTCGTGATGGTGTCGACACGTGCCAGCTGGGCGTTGGCCTCGCGAATCGTGGTTGTCGCCTCGGTGAAGATCGGGGTCACGTTCTCTCCGAGATCGTGAATGACGTCCCGGGTTTCGTCGAGGACCCGGCCGAGCTTGACGAGTGGAATCGCGAGCAGCCCGACAAGCACGGCGAAGACGCCCGCAGCAATGAGACCGGCGATGTCGCCTCCGGACATGGGATCCACCTCTCGATTCGCGGGTTGTGCGTGGTTCTCACGCGGGCTGCTCCTCGTTTCCGTCGCCCAGCCTATTCGCGTTTCGAGTCTGTTACTTGCGGGTGATGTCACGTCGAAGTGACATCGCCGAAATGCGGACGTCCCTCAGCCGCGAGTTCCACAGCGCTGCGCAGCGCTGAATCTGACCCGACGGGTTAACCCAGAAAGGGCCACGGCGAACCGTGACCCTTCCGGTGATCGAGCGACCCGGTAACCGAGCCTGTCGAGTTCCGCGCTAGCGAGCCGCGTAGTACTCGACGACGAGCTGAACCTCACAGGTGACCGGAACCTCGGCACGCTTCGGGCGACGCACGAGGCGCGCCTGCAGCTTGTCGAGTTCGACCTCGAGGTAGCCGGGAGTCTTCGGCAGCACATCGGCGTGACCGCCGGCTGCTGCGACCTGGAACGGCTCCATGCCCTCGCTCTTGGCATGAACGTGGATGAGCTGCCCCGGCTTGACGCGGAACGACGGGCGGTCGACACGCTGGCCGTCGACCAGGATGTGACGGTGCACGATCAGCTGGCGGGCCTGCGCGGTCGTGCGGGCGAAGGCCGCGCGGACGATGAGCGCATCGAGACGCATCTCGAGCTGCTCGACCAGGTTCTCACCGGTCAGACCGGCGGCGCGACGCGCCTCTTCGAACTGGATCTTGAGCTGAGCTTCACGGATGCCGTACTGGGCACGCAGGCGCTGCTTCTCACGAAGACGGACGGCGTAGTCGCTGTCGGTCTTGCGCTTCGTGCGGCCGTGCTCTCCCGGAGGATACGGACGCTTCTCGAGGTATTTGGCTGCCTTGGGCGTGAGCGGGATACCCAGTGCCCGCGACAGGCGGGTCTTGCTTCTCGTACGTGACTTGGTAGACACGATTTCCTTTCGATTCTCTTCGCCCCTGCGATGCCGAATGCATCCGGAGCACGCGCGTGAGCGCGAATTTACTGGAAGAGGAGTGGAGCGCCGCAGCCGGCCACAGTGAAATCGGCAGCAGGCAAGCGAACGCTAAACCTTATCAGATCGATACAGGGGTCGACTATCCGAACAACCGATCACGTTCACGGTCCACGAAATTGCCGAGGGCATGATCACGGAGCCGCTGGTCTCCGGCGAGTTCCGCCGCCGCGGCCACCTGCAACGGAAGCGAACGCTGGTGGATGACCGCCCTCCGCAGCGTGTCGCCGTCAGTGATCGACGCGATCTCGTCTCGCTCGTAGACACCGAGCAGGCACGCGACATCCATCGCCGGATCCCCGACGCACGCGGCATCCAGGTCGATGATGCCGGACACGGCCTCGCCGAGCCAGAGCAGGTTGTGCATACCGAAATCTCCATGAACGAGGGTGCGCTCGATGCTGGACTCGGCCCCGAGCACGGCGAGCACGGCCTCGATCGCCGTGCGCCGCCACGATCTTCCGAGTTGGCCGGCGATACCCGTGACGATCGACAGCCATTGATCACCCCCGCACCACTCGCGCACCGGCTGCAGTGGCGGCGCTCCGGCAAGCGCGGCCGAGTGGATGCCATTCATCACCCTGCCGAGTTCGCCGCCGACGAGAGACCAGGCCCCCACCTGCCGCCGTCGCCCGGGCAGGTAGCTGATGGCGACCGCCGACCAACCCTCCCCGGTTCGCACGGGACTCAGCACCCTCGGCGACTCGGCCGGGAGGACCAGTGTGCTCACGGCGTCGAGCGAGGCCGCCTCTCGGTGCGAACGTGCCTCGTGTCCAACCCCGGTGGACACCCGGACGACGGCGGCACCCGGAAAGACCGCAACGTGGTGGTAGGCGCCGTGGGACGGGATCATCTCAGCCCAGTCGAGCTCTGGCCATGACGTCGCGACCTCTTTCCAGAGCTCGTTGGCGTTGTCGAGGGTGTTCACTCCCCCAGTCTCGGTCATCTCCCTCGGATGATCCTGCGGAGCTTCTCGAGCCTGGTCAGCACGTCACGCTCGTTTCCGTGCTCCGTAGGCCGGTAGTAGGTCGTGGAGAGCAATTCGTCCGGAAGGTACTGCTGCTCGACGACACCGAGCTCGGAGTCGTGGGAGTACTTGTAGCCCTTCCCGTGCCCCAGTTTCTTCGCCCCGGCGTAGTGCGCGTCGCGAAGATGTCTCGGAACCCGGCCGATCTTGCCCGCTCGCACATCCGCTATCGCCGCGTCGAGGGCCATATACGCGGCGTTCGACTTCGGTGCGGTCGCGAGGTAGACGACGGCCTCCGCGAGCGGGATCCGCCCCTCCGGCATCCCGACATACTGCACGGCATCCGCCGCCGCGACGGCGATGACGAGGGCCTGCGGATCGGCCATCCCGATGTCTTCGGCCGCGCTGATCATCACACGGCGGGCGATGAACCGGGGATCTTCCCCCGCCTCGATCATCCGCGCGAGGTAGTGAAGCGAGGCGTCCACGTCCGACCCTCGAACGGACTTGATGAAGGCGCTGATCACGTCGTAGTGCTCGTCGCCGTTTCGGTCGTAGCGGAGCAGAGCGCGGTCGACGGCAAGCGACACGGTCTCGGCCGTGATGACGGGCTTCTGACCGTCGGCCGTCGAAGAGGCCTGCGCCGTCGAACTAGCCGACAGCGCGGCCGCCTCCAGCGCCGTCAGCGCTCGTCGCGCATCGCCCGACGCGAGGCGGATGATAGCGGCCCTCGCCTCGTCGTCGAGATTCACGCGATCGGCGAGCCCCCGTTCATCCACGACCGCCCGGTCGACGAGGATACCGAGATCCTCGTCGCTGAGCGTCTCGAGCGTGAGCAGGAGTGAGCGGGATAGCAGTGGCGAGATCACCGAGAATGAAGGATTCTCGGTCGTCGCCGCGACCAGGATGATCCAGCCGTTCTCGACCCCGGGAAGCAATGCGTCCTGCTGGGCCTTCGAGAAACGGTGGATCTCGTCGAGGAAGAGCACCGTCGACAGCCCGTACAGGTCGCGATCCGACAACGCGCGCTCCATGACTTCGCGCACGTCTTTGACGCCGGCATTCACCGCCGAGAGTTCGACGAACTTGCGTCCCGAGGAATGGGCGATGGCTTGGGCGAGTGTCGTCTTGCCGGTTCCGGGCGGACCCCAGAGGATCACCGAGACGGAGCCCTGCTCCCCGGTCTTGTCGGAAGCGAGACTGACGAGCGGCGACCCCGGCGTCAGGAGGTGGCGCTGGCCGGCGACCTCGTCGAGGCTTCGCGGACGCATCCGAACGGCGAGCGGCGTCGCGCCCGCGCGCAATCCGACCTGGGTATCTGCCATGACTGCAATGGTAGTTCGGGCCACCGGCGCTGACCCTGTCCGATAAAGTACACGGGGCACTGCGAGCACAGAGCGAGTGACGGCCGATGGAGGATACGTGGCACCGAGCAAGAA
>JAYVNU010000332.1:0-2806 GCA_043758345.1 Lacisediminihabitans sp. | reverse complement strand
GGTTGGCGACGAGGTGACGATATTCGCCGTGGACCGGCAGCACGTTCTTCGGCTTGAGGATGTTGTAGCAGTAGAGCAACTCGCCGGCCGAGGCATGCCCGGAGACGTGGACGCTCGCGTTGCCCTTGTGAACGACGTTGGCCCCGAGCTTCATAAGGCCGTTGATGACGCGGTAGACGGCATTCTCGTTTCCGGGGATGAGGCTCGAGGCGAGGATTACCGTGTCGCCCTTGCCCACCTCGATCTGGTGCTCGAGGTTCGCCATCCGGGCGAGGACGGCCATCGGCTCGCCCTGCGAACCGGTTGACATGTAGACGATCTTGTTGTCGGGGAGGTCGGCAGCTTTCTTGGCGTCGATGAGCACTCCGTCCGGCACGCGGAGGTAGCCGAGGTCGGCGGCGATGGTCATGTTGCGCACCATCGACCGGCCCATGAAGGCGACGCGACGGCCATTCGCGTGTGCGGCATCCAGCACTTGCTGAACCCGGTGCACATGGCTCGAGAAACTCGCGACGATGACCCGGCGTGGAGCCTTCGCGATCACTGCCTCGAGCACGGGACCGATGTTGCGCTCCGGTGCGGTGAATCCGGGAACGTCGGCGTTCGTCGAGTCGGGGAGGAACAGGTCGACGCCGATCTCGCCGAGACGGGCGAATGCGCGAAGGTCGGTGATCCTGTCGTCGAGCGGCAGCTGGTCCATCTTGAAGTCGCCGGTGTGAAGTACGATGCCGGCCTTCGTTTTGATGGCGACGGCGAGCGCATCCGGAATCGAGTGGTTGACGGCGATGAACTCGAGGTCGAAGGCTCCGAGCCGCTCGCTCTGACCCTCTTTGACTGTCAGTGTGTACGGCGAGATGCGATGCTCTTTGAGCTTGGCTTCGACGAGCGCGAGCGTCAGGGTCGACCCGATGAGCGGGATGTCCTGGCGGAGCTTCAGAAGGTACGGCACGGCCCCGATGTGGTCTTCGTGCCCGTGCGTGAGCACGATGCCGAGGATGTCGTGCAGGCGATCCCGGATCGGGCTGAAGTCGGGCAGGATCAGGTCGACACCCGGCTGGTTCTCCTCCGGAAAGAGCACGCCGCAGTCGACGATGAGGATCTTCCCGTCGATCTCGTAGGAGGTCATGTTGCGGCCGATCTCGCCGAGACCCCCGATCGGGATGACGCGGAGCGTTCCCGGGGCGAGTGGTCGAGGTTCGTATACGGGTGAGTTCACGGGGATCCAGTCGTCGTTATTCAGTCGTCGTTATCGTCGAGGCCTCTAGCCTCTGGTTGAAGTGTGAAGCGTGCTCAGCGGGTGGTGCCGGCGACCTTCGGGAGGGCGCCGCCTGCTGCCGCGTTGCGGTCGGGACGGAAGTTGCTGAGGTCGACGCCGGGGATATCGCCCACGAGAGCGAGTTCGTCTTCGATGCGAGCCGCTTCTGCATCTTCGGGGCCGACGAGCGGAAGACGGACGCGCGGACTCTCGATGCGACCAAGACCGTGCAGGATGTATTTTGCCGCGACGGTGCCGGGGACGTGGGTCATCACGGCGCGCACAAGGGGCTCGAGCTGGCGGTGGGCCGCGGTGGCAGTCGTCAGGTCGCCGGCGTTCACGGCGTCCACTATGACGCGATACGGTGCGGCGGCGATGTTGGCCGTCACTCCGATGAGGCCGGTTGCTCCGATGCTGAGATGGGGCAATACGTTCGCGTCGTCACCGGAGAAGTAGAGAAGATCGGTCTGGTTGAGCACTCGGCTGACCTCGCTGAAGTCGCCCTTCGCATCCTTTATCGCCCGGATGTTCGGATGTTTCGCCGCTCGCAGGATCGTTTCATACATGATCGGGATTCCGGTGCGACCGGGGATGTCGTAGAGGATGACCGGTAGGTCCGTGGCATCTGCGATCATGCGGAAGTGGGTGAGCACCCCGGCCTGCGTCGGCTTGTTGTAGTAGGGCGTCACGATCATGACCCCGTCGGCGCCGGCCTTCTCGCTGTGCTTATAGAGCTCGATAGCGTGAGCCGTCTCGTTGGATCCGCCCCCGGTGATGATCTTCGCGCGGCCGGCCGAGACCGATTTCGCAACCTCGACAAGGCGGAGCTTCTCCGGGTCGGTCAGCGTGCTGGTCTCGCCGGTGGTGCCGGTGACGACGATCCCGTCGGCTCCGGCGCTGATCACGGAGTCGATGTGCTTCTCCACGCCTGCCCAGTCGACCTCGCCCTCGGCGGTGAAGGGGGTGACAAGCGCGACGAGCACCTGGCCGAAGGGGTTTGTAGTCGTTGACACGGGCTACAGGTTATCGCCTGCGGCTCTCAGATACCTGCGCGCCTGAGGCACCTGCTGGCCTGGACGAGCGCCGTACCGAGCTCGACCTCGTTGGTCAGGTCAAATCCGGAGGGGAAGGAAGCTACCTACCTGCATCCGGAATGTCCTGAATAACTGGAACGAAAAAGAGCGCTGGCGGTGGCACGGGGCTCGGGGGTTAGGGGGCCACTCGACCGTTGCCGTTGAAGGCCGCGTAGGTGAGGGGCATGAGCTCGGCGAAGAAGTCCTCGATCTTCTCGGCCGCCATCTCGATCTCACGCTGCGGGAACGAAGGGAAGTGTGAGCCCTCGCGCTTCGTGCGGAGCGAAATGAAATTCATCAGCGAGCGTGCGTTCAGCGTCACATACATCGACGAGTAGATGTTGAGCGGCAGGATGATGCGCGCGACCTCGCGAGCGACGCCGGCATCGAGCATCCGCTGGTACGACTCGAAGGCCGCGATGCTCTGAGCCTTCGTCTCGGCGGCGACGAGATCGACCTGCTCCGCGGAACCCGGTTC